>CALLXO010000074.1 GCA_937875645.1 uncultured Clostridia bacterium | reverse complement strand
AGGAGGCTTTTGGGGCGCTGTGTGTGCAACGGCGGGCGTTGTACTGCCAAGTTTTATTATAATTTTAATTATCGCTTCTCTCTTTAAAAAATTTTCTCAAAACAAATATATAAAGGGCACGCTAGAAAGTATTTCTCCCGTTGTCTGCGGTCTTATTTTAGCAACCGGTCTGCTTGTTGCCGCCAAAAATTTTGTTATAAACTTTGGCGAATGGGAAAGTACGTTGATTTTTGATTTCTGGTCGGTAATCATTGTAGCAATAATTTTTGTTGTTCATTTTGTTTATAACAAAATTACGAAAAAACGCCTATCGCCATTACTGGTTATTTTATTTTCGGGGATATTGGGAATAATAATGTATTCCTTTTATTAATCCATTGCACATCTTTTTATTAAGCTGATGTTTGATGTCATACCGTATTTTTTTCATCGTATTTATTGGCATCGTATTTAACCGCCAATTATAATCCTCCACCGCCTGCCAAATATGTGACCAATATACTTAATATTCCCTTTTGCACTCGCCAAATTTGTGTACGTCATAATTACGGTAAAAAAAGCAAGTTTAATACCCCCATTTCATCAAATGAGCAAATGCGATGCGTCGATTAGTTGCAGCAAAAAACAGCTTTTTATTATTTTTTTCCGTTAACCGTAATTGATGTTTTATTTTGTTTTTCCTCTGAGTATTTAGAAAGCTGTTTGACTGTCTGATTAAACCCCGTTGCCGTAAGTCCGCTACTTGCACCTATTAAAATTGCGACAATCAAGTTAGGCGCAGGTATAATATCCGGCAAGGCATAATAAGCGATGACGCCAAAAATCATGCCTAAAAGCGCTGCAGTAAGCGGAATAAAACGCTTAAAGTTTTCGTTATTGTTGACGGTGTATTTGATGATGTTAATTATCCAATATACTATTGTGGCTATACTCGGTATACTAATAAGGTTTAAATAATCCATAAAATCCTCCCTTATCTATTGTTATGCGTAAGGAATAAACTAAATTAATATTCGCATAATCTTCTATCTTGTTTTTTAAAGGGCGACAATAATAATTACTATTTTTTTAAGGCATCAAGAAAAATAAAAGCAAAAACAATTGACCTTTTTTGCGCTTTGTAATATAATGCATTAGCACCAATATGCGAAGGTGGCGGAATGGCAGACGCGTACGTTTGAGGTGCGTATGTTTTACACGTGAGGGTTCAAGTCCCTTCCTTCGCACCATCAACGGACGGCAGAACGGATACAAACGTTCTGCCGTTTTTTAATGCCAAAAAGCCGCTATACCTCGCCTCTTTGATGGGCTGTGTCGCTTACGCTATCCTCGCCCTTGAAAATTGCAAGTAATTTGAGGTCTCAGCGCGGCTTTTTGCTTGTTTTTAATTATATTTTTTATATTGTAAGTAATTAGCACCTTTTTGTTCGCCGTTATACCTGCATTTGTTTTGCTGTTTGGCTTGAACTTCCCTTTTGTTGTCCATTCACCCGTCGCAAAATCAAACTTTTCAAACCAAGCCCATAAATCAAAACGGCGAGATTTCTACCCACCGTTTTTACTATTGTATTACCCATTATAGTTTATTGTTAAAGTATAACATCAATATCGTTCCTTCGAAAATGCACCAAATATTCTGCAATTGCCACAAACTTATTGACCATCTTATTTATTATAATATCCATCAAGAGATATATTAAAGACCTTATCACTACTGTTTTTAAAGGCAATCTTAATATATCCGCCTTCATTTATATTTAACTCTTTAAATGTTGAAAAGTCCAGCTCAAACTTACCGTTTGCAGAAACCGTCACCGCGATATTGTCTGTACCTTCGACCATAGAGCTTTGTTTTTGTTTATAGCATAATACTATACTTTGGCGTTTGATGCAAAATAATCACCGATAGGTTTTAGCTCGGGGTTTGTTACAGTCGGGGTATTAGGTTGCGACGTGCCTGGATTATTATTATCTGATGGTGTGTTACTGCCACACCCTACAAGCATTGATATACAAAGCATTATTGAAATAACAGAAATTAATAATTTTTTCATGTCTTATAAATTCTCCCTTAGGAACCTAATTAAAATTACTTGATTTTTTAAATTATTATATCATTATATGCATTTGTCATTACAAAAAATAAAAATTTTGCTAAAATTTAAGCTCTATATATTCTCTGTTTTGACCTCTGTCCCGTCCTTTAACACAAATATTATATGCTTTCGTGCTTTAAAAGGTCAAACAAACAGTTATTCCGTCAAAAAATCGTATATCATCTGAAAGGCGTTTGCCGCCTTATCTTCCCACTTAGTGTATATATATTTTGCAATATTACGGTTAGGCACGTTAATTTTTATCTCCAAAGCGGGTTGAGTCGGTTCAATAATCCTTAAAATAACGTCATATGTACCATCGGCTTTTTTATGATAATCGCTAAAATTCTCTTGCTTGCGGCGATAATTAAGGCGATTTATCTTTACACAATCGCTTACAATTTCCCTCAAACTGGAAGGAATCCTAACAAAAAAATGCGCTAAACAAACCCGCCCTTCGGGGGTTATGGTGTACAGCGGCGCATTTGTGCTATTTGAATTGGTGCGATAAACAAAATTTGCCTCTATAAGCTGCTCTAACGCTAATTTAAAATCCATATAATTAAGCCAAGTGTTACTGTTGCAACACAAATCAGAGAGAGAGTCCTCCGAAAGAGGCATCTCCATTTTATCAAAAACAAACAGCAAAAGCAGTTTATTTTGTGTGCTGTCCAAAGTAAACCCTGCCAAAAACACCCTCCGATGCAAAAAAACGTATAATTACCAATAATAACGCCTATAAACAAATTAATTGTACTACAATCCGATAAACAAAACAACTTTTTTTGACAAAATAAACAGTTTTAATTGTTTGATACAATTTACTATGGTAAAATAGCTATAGCGAGGGCAAGTTATGACAGATAACGATATTTTAAATATGTTTTCTCAAAGGATAGATGAGCTAATAGACAGCCACTTAATTTTGGCGGAAAAAGCCATAAGTCAATTGCTTAAGTGCGTCGCCGCCACCCCTTTGTTTACCGAAGTTATTACCGACACGTTAAGCAGCGTAAAATATTTTGACGAGTTTAATAACAGCCGCATTACATATACAAAAGACGGCAAAAATCGTGTTAAGCTTACGCTTCCCACTCAAAAGGAGCGTGCTTTTACCTTTGTTGTATGCCTACTGACGGAAATTGACACAGGCAGGCGCAATCTGTTAGAATTTTTAAAGGAATTTTATGCCGACACAGACGATACAAATAGTTTTAAAAAATTTTCTCACTCTGTATTAGTACCTTTTAAAAGCGCGGGAGTGAGTATTTTAGGTTTAAATTCATATGACGATACAAGAGCAAATCTTAGCGAAGAGTATTTTTATTCTCTAACGAGGGATATTTCCCCTAAACAGATAAAAAACATAATTATACAATTAGATAAATTTGCAAGCGACTTAAACAAGCAAAAATTAATTTCTGCAACGCAAAAACAGGAATGTTTTTTAATAAGCGATGCGCTAAAAAACGCCGTTATTTCTAAAAACCTCACTCTTATTAAACTTTTTTGGATAAGCTTTAAAAATACCGTAAAAGCAAACAAAGTAAGCAACGCTTATTTGCCTAAAATTCAAAAATTATTGGCGGAAGCAAAGCTTATATAGTAATATTAGCTTATGCTATCTAAAATATATTTTTTAGCAGTAAAATATTTGCATAAAATGAATTTTTGTGATATATTAACAAAGCTAAATAATGCCTCCATAGTCTAGCGGTCAGGACGTTGCCCTCTCACGGCAGAATCAGGGGTTCGATTCCCCTTGGAGGTGCCAAAGAAAATTGCATTCGTGACGAGTGCAATTTTTGTTTTTAATTGCTTTTTGGTGATGCTTAAATAATAATTTTTAACATCGATAATTGAGGCTCATTTAAGTAATTTTAGCAGCATCAAAATAGATTATTTTTGCATTAAGCATTAAAATTAATGTTTGACTTTATATCTAATCAGTCATATAATTAAACACAGAGGCTATCTGATGATATCTCTATATCACCAGCTTTTAATAATATATTATACTAAATCATGATAGAAAAAAAGACAAAAAAACAGAACATATTACACCTACCTGTCTTATGTGCATTAGCAGGCATTACCACAGGAGTTGTTGTAACATTATTTAAATTTTGCATAAACCTAATGAGTAAACTGTCTGTAATTGTTTACTCTTTTATTCGTCAACGTCCACAATTTATCCCTGTACTTATAGCGGGTCTTGCAGTATGTGCTTTTTTAATTTTTTTATTAATAAAGAAAGCACCGGATATTAAAGGTGGCGGAATCCCTCGAGCGGAAGGAATTTTGCGCGGACTTATAACATTTAAATGGCTCAGAGTACTTATTGGTACCTTTGTATCAGGACTATTAACTTTTATATCTGGTTTGTCACTGGGCACAGAAGGACCCAGCGTAATGATAGCTGCGGCTGCAGGAAAAGGAATATCTCAACGTTATCCTGTGCTTAGTAGGTACGTAATGACGGGCACAAGCGCAGCAGGTTTTTCTGTAGCTACAGGAGCTCCTCTATCTGGGATAGTTTTTGTTCTTGAAGAGATACATAAAAGATTCTCTTTACTTCTACTTAGTGTGGTTATGTTGACAGTTGCGTGCGCTACTGTCACCGCTAACATACTTTCCCCCCTATTACAATTAGATACAACCTTTTTTAGTATAGAACCATTAACCAATTTACCTTTAGAACTCATTTGGCTTCCCGTTGTAATTGGTTTATTTGCTGGTCTTATTGCAAGCCTATTTAATCGCTCCATGGATGCGTTAAATCGCTTTTTTGAAGTAAGGCTTAAAAGAGTAAATCGCTTCATAAAAATATTTGCAGTTTTGATACTTACGGCAATAGCTGTTATTTTTTTGCCTGAGACATTGGGGAGCGGACATCACCTTATAGAAAAAATAATCGATTGTAGCCTTGCACTCGCTACCTTGATTTTGCTTTTTGTGGTTAAAATTATCCTAATAACTTTGGCAGCCAATTCGGGCGCAACAGGAGGAATATTCATTCCAATATTAGTAATAGGTGCAATAGGCGGTGGCATATTGTTTAAGGTTATGAATAGTCTTGGTATGCCAACACAGTACTGTGCGGTGGTGGTTATTATGTGTATGTGTGCTACCTTAGGCGCAAGTATGCATGCGCCTATAACAGCTATGGTTTTAATAATTGAAATAACGGGAGCGAATTATAACA
>CALLXO010000073.1 GCA_937875645.1 uncultured Clostridia bacterium | reverse complement strand
GTGAGAAGGTTTTTATGACGACAGACATTTTAAAGGGACTAAAAAGGACAAATATGTGCGGCGACCTGCGTTCTGCCGATATAGGAAAAAATGTAACCGTTATGGGTTGGGCAGTGCGCCGCCGTGATTTAGGCAACCTCATTTTTGTGCAGTTGCGTGACAAAACAGGCGTTGTGCAAATTGTTTTTGATAAAACTTCAACGCAAGGTGATTTATTTGAAAAAGCGTTAAAAATACGACAGGAATTTGTTTTAGCTGTCGTAGGACGGGTACGGAAACGTGTGGGCGACAACGCTAATGCTAGTATGGATACCGGCGAAATTGAAATAGAAGCAGACGAGTTAAAAATTCTTTCCGAAGCGGACACGCCGCCTTTTGTTGTGGGCGACATCACTGCCAACGAAGCATTACGTTTAAAATACCGTTATTTAGATTTACGCAGAAAAGAACTTCAGCAAAACCTGTTGGTGCGTAGCAACATCACCCAGATTATACGCAAATATTTGACGGAAAACAGTTTTGCCGAAATAGAAACGCCAATTTTAGGCAAGTCCACACCGGAGGGCGCACGTGATTATCTTGTGCCCAGCCGTGTGTATTCAGGCAAGTTTTATGCCCTTCCTCAGTCTCCTCAATTGTACAAGCAATTGCTTATGATAGCGGGGTTAGACAGGTATTTTCAAATAGCACGCTGTTTTAGAGATGAGGATTTAAGAGCAAACCGCCAGCCGGAATTTACGCAGATAGATTTAGAAATGTCTTTTATAGACAGCGAAGAGGAGATAATTTCCCTTTTAGAAGGCTTAATGCAACGAGTTTTTAAACAAGTTAAGGGTATAGATTTAACTTTGCCTTTAATGCGTTTGCCATATGACGAAGCAATCACAACATACGGTAGCGATGCTCCCGATATTCGTTTTGGTTTAGAAATAAATGACATATCTGATGTAGTCAACGGTGGAGGTTTTGCCCCATTTGACAATATACTTAATAGTGGGGGCAAAGTCAGAGCCATTTGCTTAAAAGGACTAAATACGACTTTCAGCAGGAAGGAATTGGACAAGTTGGTAGAACTTGTCAAAACATACAGGGCAAAGGGACTGTTTTGGTACGGATTGGGCAGCGATGGGATTAAAAGCAGTTTTGCTTCAAAAATAAATCAAAATGTGTTAGATGCTTTAGATAAAAAATTCGATTTAGCTGTTGGCGATATGCTTTTTATTATAGCGGACGAAGACGATTTTGTATTATGCACCGCTTTAGGAGCGCTACGCAAAGAGTTGGCCCATCGTTTAGACTTGATTAAAAAAGGCGATTATAAGCTTTTGTGGGTGGTGGACTTTCCTTTGTTTGAACAAAGTCAAGAGGACAATCGCATTGTCGCAAAACACCATCCTTTTACCAGTCCAAAAGACGAAGACATGCAGTATATGAAAACTGCTCCGCTTAAAGTGCGAGCCAAAGCTTATGATATCGTTATAAACGGGCAGGAAGTTGGCGGCGGCAGTTTGTGTATTGATAATAGGGAAATTCAAAGCTTATGTTTGAAGCTTTAGGATACAGCCAAGAGGATATAAAGGAAAAGTTTGGCTATTTTGTAGAAGCGTTTAGTTATGGCACACCGCCGCACGGAGGGTTAGCTTTAGGGCTTGACCGATTGGTTATGCTTTTGACAGATACAGACAATATAAAAGACGTTATTGCCTTCCCCAAAATGCAAAATGCAAATTGTCTTATGTCCAACGCCCCCGATTTTGTCGAGGAAAAACAGCTTAAGGAATTACATATTCTTTGTGCTAATAAAGAATAATATGACGGAAATAGGTAGAGTTATTAAGATAAAAAACAATGAGGCTTTAGTGCGCATAGACCGCAAGTCTGCTTGTAGCGGTTGCGGTGTCTGCGCCTTTAAGCCAAGCGATTTATACATAGATATTCCGCTGCAAAACACATTAAATGCTAAAACGGGCGACAGGGTAGAGGTGGACATAACAAGCGGCAGTGTCGCTAAGATGAGTGTGACGGCTTATCTGTTGCCTTTAATCTTTTCTGTTTTGCTTTTGGTTGTGGGCGTAATTAGTACTTTCCCCGAATGGGTAAGCATATTAATGTTTTTTGTCGGCTTAGTTATCGGTTTTTTTATTGTGGCAACAATTGATAAAAGGGTATATCGAAGGAAAGATAATATGCCAAAAATGATAAACATTTTGACAGAGGAATCTTCCTCGTCTAAAGAAAAGGAGAGTAACAATGAACAAAGTTAAGCAATTAAACAACAAAACTTTTGATGCTTATATTGCAGAAGGAGTGGCAGTTATTGACTTTTGGGCGCCGTGGTGCGGACCTTGCAGGGCAATTGCCCCTATGTTTGAGCAAACAGCCTCTAATTTGCAAAACGTTAAATTCGGCAAAATTAACACCGATGAGGAAAATTCTTTGGCGACAAAATACGGCGTAAATTCCATACCTAATATTTGCATTTTTAAGGAGGGTAAATTAGTGGACCGTTCCGTAGGTTTTGTACCGCAATCAAATTTGGAAGAACTTATAAAAAAATATATTTAACGGAGAAGAAATATGATTGACTTTAAAACCATCAAAGCGACAGACCCAGCTATTTATGACATTTACAAAGAGGAATTAGACAGACAGCAAGTTAACATCGAGTTAATTGCAAGCGAAAACTTTGTATCGCCTGCCGTTATGGCGGCAATGGGCAGTCATTTGACCAACAAATACGGCGGCTGCTATGCCGTTGACAAGGCGGAGGAGTTAGCTCGAACGCGTGCATGCCAACTGTTTAACGCAGATCACGCCAATGTTCAACCTCACAGTGGAGCAAGCGCAAACCTTGCAGCTTTTGTGGCGTTTTTGCAACCGGGTGATACCATTTTAGGAATGAACCTTGCGCATGGCGGGCATCTTTCGCACGGTAGCCCTGTTAATATCAGCGGCAAATACTTTAATGTTGTGCCTTATTGTGTCAGAGAAGAAGACTGCCGAATTGACTACGACAATGTCAGAAAGACAGCGTTAGAATGCAAACCCAAGCTTATTATCGCCGGTGCAAGCGCATATCCCCGCATTATTGACTTTACATGGCGCATATTGCCGGTCTTGTTGCGACAGGGCTACATATTAGTCCTTTCCCTTATGCTGACGTTGTTACTACAACTACGCACAAGACTTTGAGGGGTCCTCGTGGCGGTATGATTTTATGCAAAGAACAATGGGCAAAAAAGATTGACAGCGCAGTTTTCCCCGGCACACAGGGCGGACCGTTGATGCATATTATTGCCGCTAAAGCCGTCTGCTTTGCAGAAGCATTAAGACCGGAATTTGCACAATATCAAAAACAAACTGTTGCAAATGCAAAAACCTTAGCGGACACGCTGACCAAAAACGGCATTAAGTTAGTGAGCGGCGGCACGGATAATCACCTTATGTTGGTGGATTTGTCTGATGAAGGCATAAGCGGCAGAGATATCGAAAAGATGCTTGACGAAGTGCATATCACTGTCAACAAAAACGGAATTCCTTTTGACAAAAAAAGCCCCTTTGTAACAAGTGGTATTCGTATTGGTACGCCCAGCGTTACCACCCGCGGCATGATGGAAGCGGATATGGTTACTATTGGCGAAATTATTGCCGACGTTATTAAAAACAGAGAGGAGGCTTTGGACAGAAGCAGCAAAAAAGTTTTGGAATTGACAAAACGCTTTCCTCTTTACGAAAAGGACATAATTGATTAATTAGTTTTAGACAAAAACGGGTTGTCGATATGACAGCCCGTTTTTGTCTAAACTTTTAGATGTTTATTTTTTTAGAAATTCTATAAGATGACGCTTTTTTTCCATCGGCAAATTTTTGATTAGCGTAAATAGTTCGTGGTCGGTGTCATATTCGTGAAGGTTTTCGTAAAAAAACTTTTCCTCATTAAAATCGCAAATTCTTAAAATGTCCAACAGCTTTTTCACCGAAAGAGTAATATTGCCACCCTCTAACTTTGCAACGTATTGAGAGCTCATACCCATTTTCAAACTTAATTCCCGAGCAGATAAATGCGCTTTGTTTCTGGCATAGCCTATTCTCAGTAATACATCTTTTATTTTCATCATAGTACTTCCTTTAATTATTATATCAATAGTATAGGTATTCGTCAGCTATTTTGGCTAAATTTATGACGTTTGTGACAAATTGATAAAAATTAATAAAACTGCAAAAAATATATTGACTATATTTATCGGGGGTGATATATTATTCCCAGTAAATAGATAGGAATATATTAGTTACAAAGAGAGTATAAAAATATGAAAATGTCCACAAGAGCAAGATACGGACTTTTAGCCTGTATACACCTTGCACAAGAGTACGAAAATGATTATATCAGCACTGTAGAATTGTCCAAAGTTACCGGCGTAAGCGATGGATATTTAGAGCAAATAATTGCAAAACTCAAAAAAGAAAATATTGTTTTGAGCCAGCGCGGTGCTTTAGGCGGCTACAAGCTTTCGGATAAACCCAGCAAAATTTCTGTTGGCAGGGTACTCAGAGCAGTTGAAGACAATCTCGAAATTGTCGAGTGTATTAGCGGAGAAT
>CALLXO010000072.1 GCA_937875645.1 uncultured Clostridia bacterium | reverse complement strand
GATGGTGAAGAATTTTACCCTGAGTCAAATGCAGTTTTTGGTGATTTACAAAAAATAGTAATCTTAACGGAAAAGGAAGATGTTGAAGCGGCATATCGACTTTATAAGGATATGATTTGGCGCATGCAACAAAATTTACTTGATTCCAACATATAATGTTTTTTTTCTAACGAAAGCAGAAACCAAACAGAATTAAAAATTAAATGTTATTTCTCTGCTTTAAGTTAGAGTACTAAAAATATAATAAGTAAGCTTAATTTAATAAACCTGTTAACGAAAGACTCAATACAAAAATACTGTTGATTTTGTAGTTGAGTCGATTTTTATTTTATCGCTTATCTCTACTCCAAAAATAGCGTATATCTCGTTTTTTTCGGCAATTACAATCAGATTGTCACGATTATTTAGAGGTATTTTTTTATCAATTAAAAAGTCTTTCAGCTTTTTTGTCCCGCCGCCAAATTTCGTAAAAACATCTCCTTCTCGCCGTGTGCGCAGTAGAGCATTTGGTGGGATTTTATCCCAATCCGCCCTTAATATTTTTCTTTTAGTGTTTTGGGGTTTGTCTTTACTAATATTGACAGTTTTTGCACTAAAGCTAGTTTCACCCAATTTTAGCGGCAAAACTTCCAAAATAGGTCTATTAATAATATCTTCTTTAACTATTATTAAGGTATCATATTCCCTAATTGCTTTAAAACAAAAGGGTAAATGAATAGTGCTTGTGCCTTCACTATTCTGGCAAATTTTAATAATATCGTTTATGTGCTTGTTTTCGATATCTTTTACTAAACCTAAATTTCTGAAAACCTTAAACAGAATTCTGCTTGCAATAGGTCTAGGCTGAAATAATAAATTTATTGGCATTGTGGCGCAGTGGCTTAAAAATTTCACGCCGCTAATATCGGCGAGACTGTTTAAATATTCGTCGTCTTGGGTCGCCAACAAAGCAAAATTATTTAAAGCTTGTACTGCATTTTTGGTAATTTCCTTTAATTGCGGAAAAACTATATTTCGCAAAAAGTTGCGTTTGCAGTCGCTTAATGCGTTTGTTTCGTCGGTAACAAAGGGTATATTGTTTTGTTTGATGTATTGCGTAATTTCTTGTTTTGTGACGTTTAATAGCGGTCTAAAAAACTTTCCGTAAAAAGTCCTGATGCCTGATGCTCCCCTCATCCCACCGCCGCGCAACAAGTGTAGCAATACCGTTTCGGCGTTGTCGCCGGCGTGGTGAGCCAAACAGATAAAATCAAAATTGTCCGCCTCCTCTTTAATTGCCTCATACCTCAGTTGCCGTGCAGCAGTTTCAATGGATTGTTTAGTTGTTTTTGCATGCTGAGCGGCATATACGTTTTTTACAATACATTTTATACCCGACTTAGTGCAATAATCAAAGACAAATTTAGCATCATTTTTGCCTGCTTTGCGCAAATTATGATTGACGGTAACGACGGCTAAATTATTTTTGTCTATTTGAAGCAAAAAATTATGCAACATAACCATACTGTCCGCACCGCCTGATACGCACAGCAAAAATCTTTTTTGCATTAAATTTTTGTCTATCTTAAACAACATTTTTATATTATTCTGCTTTTTTATCCTTAGATTTACTCGATTTTTTGGCTTTTGCTGTTTCAGTTTTTGTTTCTTTTTGCGATTCTTTTTTTAAATTATCCACATAATCAGCGGCACTAAATGCAGCTGTTAATCCTTCGCCGGCGCTTTTTTGGTATTTAAAAGGCTTGCCTGTAATGTCCCCTGCGGCAAAAATTCCTTTTATATTTGTGGACAAATCCCTATTAACTTTTACTGCGCCCTCTTTTATTTCTAAACCATTGACAATCTTATCTGCAGACAGTTGTTTTAGCACAAAAAAACCGTCAGCTTTTATTTCCTGCTTGATGCATTTTAGTGTTTCAGCCTTACTGTCGCCTAAAAACTCAATAGGCTTATCAAAAATTACTTCTATTTTTTCGTTTAACTTAGCAGAAAATTTACCCATAGGCATAAAAATTACTTTATCGCAAATTTCGCTGACAAAATTTGCCTCCTGTACGCTGTGTTCGTCATAACCGACAATGCAAGCCCTTTTGTTTTTAATAAGCGGCGCATCGCAGGTGGCGCAATAACTGACACCGTTGCCCAAAAATTTGTCTTCGTTTTTTATGCTGGGGATACTGCTTGCTCCTGTTGCTAAAATTACGGCAACAGCGTCTAAAAACTTGTCGCCCATGTCCAGCAAAAAACCGCCGTCGGTGGGGTAAACGGCTTTTACTTTGGCGGGTATGATTTCGACGTCCATGCTTTTAGTATGATTATCAAAAAGCTCTGACAGGATACTTCCCTTAATTTGGGGGATACCGAGATAATTGAGGATAAGCGGCGCGGATATTAGCTTTTTGCTCGCTTTTTCCGCCGCAAATACGGCAACCTTTTTGTTGAGTATTTTTAAATTGATAGCGGCGGACAATCCCGCCGGCCCTCCGCCAATAACGGCAACATCGTATTTCATTATGCACTCCTAGGATTATATAATTTGAGTGATTTAATCGGGGTAAATGATTAGTTTTTTCTTGTGCTGAGTTATTTTTAAGCTTTTGTCTATGCGTTGTTTTACGGCGGAAGTAGCTACGCCTTTTAAAAGGTAGTCGTCAATTTCATCATAGCTTATGCCCAATTCGCCCTCGTCCGTTTGCCCTTCCCAAAGCCCTGCGGAAGGTTTTTTTGTGCGGATACTTTGGGGCGCGTTAAAATACGCCAAAAACTCATAAACTTCCCTTACCGTCAAGTCGCCTATCGGGTTTATGTCATATCCGCCGTCCCCCCATTTGGTAAAATATCCCATTGAAATCTCGCTACGGTTGCCGGTGCCTGCAACAAGACAGCCTTCCGTTTGCGCAATTGTATACAGCGTTGTCATCCTAAGACGGGGGTTAATATTGGCAAAAGCTGTTAAATGATAATAATCAGGGTTGGTTTTTCCTCGAAATGCTGTCAGCATATCTTCCTTAGCTATACTAAGGTCAACGGTGCGGGACTCAATGTTATACTGCTCGGCTAATTTTTTTGCGTCTTCCGCGTCAGCGGTATAATTAACCACGCTTTGGCAGGGCATAATAACACCTATGGTTTTTTCGCACGCTTTTTTGCACAAAATACCCACAAGGGCGCAATCCTTGCCGCCGCTGTTGCCAAAAACTATGCCGCTTGCGCCGGCTTTTTGCAGTTTTTCCTTAATCCAGCTGACTCTTAATTTCTCCTCGTTTTTGTAATCCCTCATAGCTGACCTCTTTAACAAATATAATATAATGATTATACACCAAAACACTCTAAATGCAAACTTCAATAATGTTTAATGCTCAGTAATTTTATTTATATTTTTTTGCTGATTTAAAGTAACATTTCTTTGTGTTTATACATAAAATCACATACTTAGCCCTTGACAAGGCAGCTTCTTATGATATGATAAAAATATAAGACAACAAAACAATATATGTACAGTAAAAGTGAATGCTTAATATTATTTAGCTGCATTCGCATTTTTGCAATAGACATACACCGTTTTACGGTTGGTATAAGAAGGTCAAAATGAAATACTTGGATAGAGTAAGGGTAATTTCCGATGATTATGAAGAATGCGGAATATTTAGAGGCGACGAAGGACATATTTTAAGCGCAGAAATACGAGATGGCACATTCGATTTTTATAGAGAAGACCCGATAACTTTTGCCGATGACAAGTGCGCGGCAGTAAAGGTAAAAGACTTGGAGTTGGTAATAGATTACAACGTCAGCGATGAAACAATTTTGGACGCTCTTATTAATCACGATTTAAATTGGTGGTGGTGTAAGGTAGAAAACGGTTTTATCGTCAATTTAAAGGGCGAAAAGAAAAATAAAATTGCCTATGACTATGATTCCTAATTGTATATATATTTAGCAGATTTTGGCTTTTGGAAAAAAATTAATGCAAGAAATCGGCCATTCCAACAGATAAGCTCTTGTCTCTATTTTTATATCTATCATAATAATAGTTTTTCATAATATTTTGCCTTAAATTCCTTATACATGTAATTTATACCGGAGTTTGGAGCATGTTTATCTTATTTATATTAATGTATCTAACAGTTGCGAAATAATATTTCTTTGTGATAACAAACGCACCTATAGTTCTTTGGGTGCGTTTTGGCTTTTGTTTTAATTTTTTAATTTTAAGCGTTTTGAATTATAAAATAATCTACAATGCTTTCGACAAGTGATTCGTCGTTAGCATTGTTGGAAATGTAAATTTTGTAATCGGGACACTCTATACATCTGTAAATATAGGGAATCTCGTCTGTATATGTTTTTTCGTACACGGTAAACTTCCCTATCAAAGTGACTTTAGCATCTTTTGTATAATTTTTCGCATCGGTAAACGCAAAGGAATTATCTATGGAAATACGCAAAGAGATGACGGCATAAGGCAGTTGCGTACCAGTATAACGCAAAAGGAAAGCCATTTGTTTGTCGGTGTCGTTAGCCACAAAGACAGAAGCCTCGCTAAAAGCATAATCGTTTTGCAGCAAATCAATAGGCAGCTTAAAGCCGTCAGGTAAAAAATTGTCAATATCGTCTTGTTGCACAGCATTCATTTTGCAGTTATAGCTGTCAGAGTACATAGTGCGATTTGTGCCTAAGGTAAAACCTAAAACAATACCTACGCATAAAACCACGGCAAAACATGCAACTATCAAAAGCATCCTGCAGTTATGTTTTGTTTTTGGGGCGTTTTCCCTTACTTTCTGTTTGAGAAAGTTAAGGTTGTTTTCGTCTATTACTATATTTTCATCTTCTGTGAGAATTTCTTTTAAATCTTTTTCAAAATTGTTCATAAAGAATCCTCCTTTAAATTATCTCATTTTGTAGCTTGTCAATTATCTTACTTACTCTCCTTTTCATCGAGGTTTGAGAGGTTTGGTATAAGTCGGCAAGGTCTTTATATGTAAAATCGTTTAGGTATTTTAGTCTTATTATCGCCTTTTCTTCCGCATCCAACTTCCTTACTGCGATACGCAATTGAATTTTTCCGTCTGTGTCCATTTGCGGCGCTATGTCTTGGTTTTCGAGAGAGCAAGAGGTAACTTCCCTTACGTTTTTCCGTATATAATTGACGGACAAGCTGTGCGCAATCGTAAAGATCCAAGAAAAACAGTTTACAAAAAATATTTTTTCCTTACATTTTTCTATAACTGTCAAAAACGTATTTTGCATAATGTCTTTTACTGCAGCGGAATCGGGCACTAAACCATATATGTACCGAAATAACGGCTTATAAATACTCCTATAAAGTTTATCAAAAGCGTCAGGGTCACCGTTGCTGATAAGCTTTACCAAAAGGTTTATTTCTTTTTTTTCCATAAGTTTTTGCTCATTCCATATAGATATTAATCAATAATTGAGAAATCTTTATAAAAACCAATTACATTTATTATTGTACCATAAAAATGATATTTATTGTATAATAATTAATAAATTTTTATAAAAACTGATTTCTCCTTGCTTACCCAAAAAAATCGCAAAAATGCTATTTATTCTTCATTTGTTTTAATATATTTGTTTGATTGTGAGTAATCCTTTCCAACTGACTTTCGGCACGTACTTTAAGTATTATCGTTTGTACAATAAGCTCTAATTCGCTGTTTTGAGAATAATCCGCTTTAACCAAAAAATCAACGCGGTCTTCTTTCATTAGGTAATGGTTTTTTGCCCCTTCTTTATACACGCCTATGCTGTGACCTCCGTTTTGGCGTGTTAGCTTCATGCAGGGTACGTCGGTATATCCGTCGCCGATATAAACCATGTTGCAAAAGGGAATGTATCTTTCCTCCTCTGCCATAAAGGTATTTAGCTTTTCATTTTCGCTGACATCAAAAACACCTTTGTTTATGCGGTACAAAAATTGCACCTTGCTGGAATAATTGACGGAAACGGCAGGCCAAACAGGTTGTCCGTCTTTGTCGTAGACAAAATCGCAAGCATAAATTTCCTTAAAATACTTACCGATGTCGCTGCCTTCTATCATGGGTTTAAGTCCGCTGCTTATTATGTAATGCTCCAATTTTACGCCGTTAGAAACCGCAAAAGCGTTTATGCGGTCAAACCATGTTAAGACGCCTTTGTTAAATTTTATCTTTTTGCCTGATTCTACAAGTTTTTCGCGGGTGCAAAGCTGGGTACCTTTTGCCTTTTGTTTCATAAGAAGCATAACGGCAAGTATGCCGTCAGCATGGTTTGCTTTTGCAAAACCGTTTGCCTCCGCCCAAAAATCTTCCGCCTTCATATTGATTTTAGGTATAAAATCATATTCCTGCATGTCACGAGTACTCAAAGTATTATCAAAGTCGTACATCAGTGCAATGGTAGTCATATCTTGCATATAATACTCCTTATAACATATTAGCATAAATAAGAAGCACTTACAAGTGTTTTGTAAAAAAACAATTCATCTTTATTAGCGATTACAAGTAAATTTTTTCATTTTTAATCTACACAAATTGAATAGTGTTGCTTTTTTTTAAAACTTGAAACAAAGCGTTTTACAATATATATAAAAGTGATATACTGTAAACAAGGAGAGGTGTAGCATATGAGCGTATTATTTTGCGATAGTGACTGCGAGTTATGGTATGAAGATATTGAAAGGCTGG
>CALLXO010000071.1 GCA_937875645.1 uncultured Clostridia bacterium | reverse complement strand
GGCTTTAAAATTGCAATAGACAATTTTGGTCTCGAAGCGTCTTCTCTCACTCGGCTGGAAAAAAGCGAAGTATCCGCTATTAAATTAGACAAAAATGTTTTTGAGGAGGCAGGAGACGACGGTTTTATATCCAAAAATATACTTGCAATTTTATCTAAATACGTAAAAAAACGCAACATATTGTTAATAAGTTTAGGCATCGAAAATCAGTCCAACATACTTTTTGCCGCAGAAAATGGTATAAATTTAGGACAGGGATTTTTCTTTGCGCCGCCAAAACCTTTTGACGAAGCAAAAATTTTACCAGATATTGATATGTTTAAGCAATAGTTCTTATTAATAGCCTATTCAAATTAAGATTACAAATTTTAGCTAAATATCATTAAGAGGGCATTAACTGACCTCTTATTTTTTGCATTAAATCAGATATTTAATACATACTGAAAGTATAAAAGGCTAATAAAAAATGTTTGTTAAATAAGGAAGTGACAAGTTGCTGTTTAGGTTTATATCAAGAAAATTACGTTATTTTTCACGTACTTTAAGATACAAAAAGGACGATACGTCCGATTGTTTAGAAAAAGATGAAATGACGTATTCCTCAACAGAAGATACAAGTAACGAGAAAAAAGAAGAAAAACTTGTAAAAAACCTAGAGGATAATGTTAAAAAAATGCAAGCAGCTTTGGCGGAAAGTAACGATACCAAAGTGCGTTATTTTCGTTATGGACAAAAAAAGACTCTTAAAGGTGCGTTGATTTATATTGATGGTATGGTAAACACTACTATAGTTTACGATGCAATATTGGGTTCGCTCAAAGACTGCAAAATAAGCGAAGAAGAATTGAAGAAAGAAAACCTCATGGACATTATTGACAAAGAGGTGCTTTGTGCCATAGAAGTGAAGCATGAAAATACCGTTAATAAACTCATAGAAGGCTGTCTTAACGGTGATACCGTGTTACTGACAGAAGGTTGTGCTTGTGGGTTAGTGTTGGACTCCAAAGGCTACGACAAGCGTGGGGTATTCGAACCCAAATCAGAAACGGTGGTGCGTGGTCCTCGTGAGGGCTATACCGAAGACTTGCGCACAAACACTACTCTAATAAGGCGAAAAATCCGCAACGGAAACCTTAAAATAGAACACACGATTATAGGGCGAAAGACGAGGACAAATGTAAGTATTATATATTTAGAGGGAGTTGCCAATCCAAAAGTCGTCAATACGGTACGACAACGTATAGATAAATTAGATGTAGAGTCAATACTCGAAACAGGTTATATCGAAGAATATATAGAAGATGCGCCCTTTTCGCCTTTTGCAACGATAAGTTACAGCGAAAAGCCCGACGTTACTGCCGCCAAAATATTAGAAGGCAGAGTTGCTATTGTTGTTGACGGTACGCCCTTTGTGCTGACGGTGCCTATGCTTTTAATTGAAAGTTTTCAGACGGCAGAGGACTATTATGTGCGGCCGCTATATGCCAGCCTTGTAAGGATACTTCGTTATATTGCATATGCAATAACGGTATTTGCACCGGCAATATTTGTTGCGCTTACCTCCTTCCATAGCGAGCTTATACCCACAACGCTGCTGTTTAGCATCGCTCAATCGAGAGAAGGTACGCCCTTTCCTCTTTTTTTAGAGGCGTTATTATTGGTATTTGCTTTTGAATTGTTGAGAGAAGCCGGAGTAAGATTGCCTAAACCCGTCGGTCAGGCAATAAGTATAGTAGGCGCAATTATTATGGGAGAAGCGGCTGTCAGTGCGGGCATAGTGGGTGCGCCCATGGTCATTGTTATTGCCGTTACGGCGGTAGCAGGTTTTATTGTGCCCAACCAAAATGATTCGTTATCTATTATTAGACTTGTTGCATTGATGCTCGCTGCCATAATAGGATTATATGGTATATTGCTTTGCTTTTTAGGCTTGCTTATACATTTAGCATCACTAACTTCCTTTGGTCAACCCTATTTTGACAGTTTCGGCTATGCGCAAGACGCACAGGATACAGTGGTGCGTATGCCTCTTTGGACTATGGAAAAACGCCCTGACGGAATAGCAGTAGGAGATACCACTAGAATAAAAAAATTTGTACCGCCCCTTGAAACTGATATGGCAAACAAAGACGGAGGCGATAACTAATGAATAACATTTTTAAACGCATACTTATTCTGTTTATGGTAATTGTTTTGCTAGCAATGCTTGGCGGCTGTTGGGACAGCAAGGAGCTTAATCAACTGTTTGTATTAACAGCAACAGCGTTAGACGTTGCCAAAGACCCTAAAAAAATAACTGTTACCCTTCAAACTGTCAATATTCCCCAAGGCGCAGGACCGTCTGGCGGAACGAAGGGCAGCGAAGCAAGTAATGGTACTGATGCTGTTATAATATTAAAAACGGAAAGCGTATCGCTATTAGAGGGTATTATGACTATTAGTCGGGACAGCAACCGCGATGTACTATTTCAACACAATCAGATAAGGATAATAGGCAAGGAATTAGCGCAAAAAGGTGTAATTAAATATTTAGATATGCTCATGCGAGACACAGATGCTCGTCTTGAAGTGCCTTTAGTAATTGCAGACGGACGAGCAGACGAAGTTGCATATGCTAATTTGGCACAAAGTACAAACAGCGGCTTGTTTTTGGGCGGTTTTTTTAGGGATTTATCAAAAATTTGTAAAGAATATAACGTGCGTTTAATAGATTTTGCACGGATGCTGTTAGGTGAAAGTGTTGCGCCAATAATTCCCATTATTAAACTGTCAGGCGGCAAAGATAAACAGGAAATTCAGTTTATAGGCATGGCTGTGTTTAAAGAGGGCAAAATGATAGGCAGTATTGATGCTGAAGAAACTTTTGGTTTGATTTGGTCCTTAGGCGATGTAAAAAACGATTCTATGCTTGTAAGAGAAGGAGAGGACAACAATGCTGTATTGCACATCAGAAACCTAAAGACAAAAGCAGAAGCAGAATTAGAAAAAAACGGTAAAGTAAAAATTACTCTTGATATTAATATGATGGCAGGATTAGGCGAAGTATATGGATTTAAAGATTATAATACTGAGCAACTAATGGCACATCTAAAAAAATTAGCGGAGGAAAGGATAAAAGACAGAATCAACGATACGCTCCTTGTTGCTAAACAAATGAAAGCGGACTTTTTCCGTTTTGGCAATTTGATAGCTAAAAAATATCCTAAGGAATGGAAAAGATTAAAAAAACGTTGGGAGGAGGAACTTTTTATGCAAGTGGAGCTAAATGTTAAAGCCAAGGTAAAACTACCAAGGCCAGGTGAAGTTGTAAATACTTTGGAACAGGAGAAAAAGAGAGATGATAATAGATAAATCTCAAATATCAGGCACAAGGTTTATGTTTGCCATAGCTTTTTACCTTCAATCTTCCGCACTTTTAACCTCTTTTATTGCAGGTGTCAGTGAGCAAGAGTCTTGGATACCCGTTTTATTTGGAATATTACTGAGTCTTCCTATCATCTATATGTTTCGTACCTTTATGGTGAAATTCCCTGATAAAAATTTCTTGCAGGTATTAGAAATGACATACGGTAAAGTAATAGGAAAAATAATCGGTGCAACATATGTATGGTTTTTTATAAACGTTACTTCACTTAACTTGTTGGATTTAGGCGACTTTACAAAGTTAGCAATATTGCGGCAGACTCCTCCAATCCTTGTCACGCTTTTGTTTATATTAATTTCTGTTTGGGCAGTCAGACACGGCTTCAACGTTGTTGCAAGATACAGCAGCATTTTTACAATAATTGAATTTTCCATAGTGATTTTGTCGCTTATACTGTTAGCCAATCAAATTGATTTAAATAATTTATTGCCAGCGTTTCAGATGCCCTTTTATAAATATGTACAATCCACACATATTATCACTACTATTCCTTTAGGAGAATTAGTGGTATTTTTGATGGTTACTCCTTGTGTAAAAACAATTTCTAAACAGCAAGCTACAAAATATTGGTTTTTAGGCGCATTGATGGGATTTATAGTTCTTTTGCTTGTGTTAATTAGGGATATAGCCGTGTTAGGTAACAATTTGCACCTGTTTACTTTACCGGGGATGGTATCCTTGCGGTTGGTTAACTTAGGCGAAGCTTTAAGCCGTATCGAAATTATATTTGCTGTGGGACTGACATTGCTACTATTCTTTAAAATAACTATTCTTTTATATGTATCAACTATAGCGGTAGCACAACTTTTTGGTACCACGCAATACAAAAATCTTGCTCTGATTATTGGGATATTTGTGGTGTTTTACTCACCGACACTTTATCAAAATTCCGTGGAGCATTCTAATTCGGCGCGCACAATCGAACCATTTGTTAACGGGCTTTTTGAGGTAATATTGCCTCTGTTGACACTGATTATTGCCTCTATCCTAAAGTTACCCAAAAACAAGAAGAACATGCTACAAAAACAGGAGGCATAAAAAAATTGTTAATTCTCACCATAGGCGGATTTATTGTTATCGTCTTAATAGATTTAATTCCACTAATAAAGCATCGCAAAAAATTTGCAATTATTGCCTTTTCTGCTGTTTTTGCTTTAGCTTTGCTTTACGGTTTGATGAATGCTTTTGAGGCAGATATGCCTAGTATAATGAAAGCATGGAAAAGCTTAATCGAATGGTTAGGAATTGCATATAAATTAGAATAAATAATTTTTTGCAAACACTAAATTAATTGCATAACACACAAGTAACAAGCCCTTTAAATAATTCTTAATATTAATATCTTATACAATAAAAATCTCCGCTTTAGCGGAGATTAATTTTTAATTAAAATGTTCTATTCTTTTAGAAAAAGCAAAAGACAAATAAATTATTCGTTGCTTTCGATATCGTTATCTGCAGCAACTTTAGCGATTGCTTTCGTTGTCTTTTTAACTGATTTTTCTGACGCCTTTTTTGCCGTTGATTTTTTGGCAGGAGCTTTTGCGCGTTCCTTTTCGGCACGGGCTAAGCTGCGTTCCTTCTTTGCTTCTTCCTCTAAAGCAATTCTCCTCTGAGCAGCTGCTTTTTGCTCTGCCTGCTTGAGAGTTTTTGCGTCCGCTTTGACAACTACAATACCTTGTCTAAGTAAATGTAGAGCTCTGCCAATCTGTGATTTGGCATGGTTTGCTTTGTTTTTGTGTATAGTGCCTTTAACGGCGGCACTGTCTATAGCGTGTGACGCTAAGGGCAACAGCCTCTCCGCTTCGGGTATATCAGAAGATGAAATTGCGGTGTTAAATTTTTTAACGGCGGTTTTCATCTCGCTTAAAACCTTTTTGTTTTCCAATCTTTTTTTATCGGCGATGAGCGCTCTTTTTTCCGCTGACTTAATATTAGGCATAATATTCTCCTTACATATGTGATTGCATAAGATTAACTCTAAAAGTTTAACACAAATTTTTGGTTTTAGCAACAATTTTGATAAGATTTTGCCCTTTTTGTTAAAGTATTAACATATATTTAATAAGGAAAAGGAGAATTTGTATGGGCAGAAACATTGCTTTTATAGACAGCGGAATAGGCGGACTTTCAATATTCAACGCAACAAGAAAAATTTTGCCTAATGAGGATTACATATATTATGCCGACAATGCCAATATGCCTTATGGCCAATTAAACAGAGAGCAGTTGCAAAAAATTGCCTTAAAAATAATCGATACTTTGCTGGACAACTACGACATCAAAATGTTTGTGATCGCTTGCAATACTCTTACCGCCAATGCCATTGATTATTTGAGGGAGGTTTATCCCCGTATGCCTTTTATAGGTTGTGAGCCTAACGTTAAGCAAGCGCTAAAGGAAAACAGCGGCAATACATTAGTTTTGATGACGCCTTCTTCCTTTGCTTGCAACCGCATTTCCGACAGACTTCATTGCAAAAGGACAATTTTTATGCCGATAAGGGAACTAGCAATTCTTATAGAGGAGGAAGCTGATGACAAAATAATAATAAATTCACTTAAAAAAGAGCTTAGTAGTATAAAAGAATCTTTTTCCTCTGTTGTTTTAGGTTGTACGCATTATTCTTTAAAAATTGATTTATTAAAAGACTTTTTTTGCCTGCCTGTTTATGACGGTGTAGCCGGCACAGCCCGCCACATTAAGGAGTTGAATGCGGTGAATCAGTCTCTTGTTAACAGCGGTTATACTTCCTCTTCCATAATTTTATCCCGCCCTGACCCTGCTAAATACATCAGATACGCTAATATTGTGTTCAACGGCAAAAAAATTTAAAAAAAAAGGCTAAATGATTTGAAAAATGTTGTGAATTGTTGTATAGTATTGTTATCTTGTTTTTTGAGGTATTTTTTTTATGGCGATATTTTATGCGAAGGATATTATCAACATAGCTCTTATCGGTCACGGCGGCGAAGGTAAAACATCTTTGACAGAAGCAATTTTGCACAACGCAAAGGCAATAGACAGACAAGGCAAAGTAGACGATGGCAACACCACTACTGACTTTGATCCGGAGGAAATTAATAAAGGGATTTCTATTAGTCTTGCTACCGCAAACTGTGTTTACAATAACACAAAATTTAACTTGCTTGACGTGCCGGGGTTTTTTGACTTTGAGGGCGAATTTGTTCAGGCTATGGCTGTCGCCGATTGCGCTTTAGTAGTAACAGGCGCTAACGGCACTTTGCCAGTAGGCACCGAAAAAGCTATTGATTATTGTGTTGAGCATAAAATTCCCACTATTATTTTTATTAACGGCATGGATAAGGAAAATGCTAATTATTTTACCACTATCGAAGCTATTCAAGCTAAATACGGCACGAGGATTGCGCCTATAATGTTACCCAGCATGGTAAACGGCAAAATGGAAGGGTATGTTGATGTTACGGAAGGTGCGTTTTACGAGGTAGGCAGTCATGCTACCAACGGAAAAGCTGTTCCTAACGATTTAACGGAGCTTTACAATAGTACTAAATCAGTAGTAGAGGAAAAGGCAGCGGAAAGTGACGAAGAGCTCATGATGGAGTTCTTTGATAAAGGTGAATTGCAACCTGAGCAAATTGTAATAGGTATTAAAAAAGGCATACGTGACGGCAGCGCAATTGGTGTGTTTGGCGGCAGTGCAACGGCAAATATTGGCGTATTTAATTTAATGAACAATTTAATAAGCCTTATGCCCAAAGCAAGTGAAATTGCCCCCGTCTTAGCAAAGGATAACAGCGGTGCTGAAGTAGTTATTAAAACTGACGAAAAGGCAAATGTTGTATTGCGAATTTTCAAAACCATAGCTGACCCCTTTGTAGGCAAACTTAGTTTGTTTAAAGTGTTAAGCGGCACGTTAAAAAGCGGCATTTCTCTTAAAAACGTAAATAAGGAATCTGACGAGAAGATTTCTGCAATATACTTCTTAAAAGGCAAAAAGCAGGAGACAGTGGACGCAGCTTATGCCGGCGACATAGGCGCTTTGGCAAAACTCAACAACACAACAACGGGCGACACGCTGTGCGAAGGCAAGGCTGTTTATCTGCCTGCAATTGAAATGCCTAACCCCGTATTAAACATGGCGGTTTATGCGACCAAAAAGGGCGACGAAGATAAGATATTTGCAGGGCTCAATCGGCTAAAAGACGAAGATATT
>CALLXO010000070.1 GCA_937875645.1 uncultured Clostridia bacterium | reverse complement strand
AAGGCATAAATACCCTTTAATTCTAAAGCCATTAAAAAACTGTTCATGTTTCCCTGCTGTTCTTGTAGATATCAACGCAAGTATAGGTATTGCGCTTTTTGCTTACGGCTCAATACTCATCGGGGGAACAATTACTAACGGCAAAAAAGGCACTTTAAGCGCACTGAAGGATTTTTCCTTGCCTATCTCTATGACCTTTAGGCTTTTTGGAAATATGCTGAGCGGTCTACTTGTAACAGAGCTTGTTTATCATTATCTTGCGCTGTCTTTTGTAGTGCCTGTTATTGTGGCAGTTTTATTCACTCTTTTGCATGCTGTAATGCAAACATATATACTGACAATTTTAACATCGATGTTTTACGGTGAAGCAGCAGAACCTCGTCTAATAAAACCGAAAAAGGAAAAAAAGAAGAGAGCAAGCTTAGCATCGTCAACATAATTTACTAAATTTATTATCCAACGGAGGAAACATGAACAGTTTTTTAATGGCTTTAGAATTAAAGGGTATTTATGCCTTATCGGCAGCTTTAGCAATAGGCTTAGCGGCGATGGCAGGCGCAATCGGCATGGCAATAACTATTGCTAAGGCTTTAGACGCTATTGCGCGCCAACCGGAAGCAGACGGAAAAATAAAATCAGGACTTATTTTGGGTCTTGTGTTTATTGAAACCGCAATTATTTTTGCGTTGATAATTTCTATTTTGATTGTTATCAACATTCTTTAAAAGAGGTGAAATAATGAACTTTTTAGTAATGACGGCACTTCCTTTAGGGATTGACGGCACTAAAATATTGTTGCATATGTTCAACTTCCTATTGCTTATGGTAGGACTAACTCTTTTATTGTATAAACCTGTGCTTAAATTTATTAAAAACAGACAGGATTCTATAAAAAAACAGTTAGACGACAATGAAAGCACAAAAAAAGAAGCGGAAGAGAAAATGAGCGAGTACCAACAAAAGTTGGTTAATGCCGAAAACGAAATAGAACAAATGCATGCTAAAGCTTTAAAGTCAATGACAGAGGAAAAAGAAGCTATTATTTCTAATGCCAATTTAAAAGCAGAAGAGATATACAACAAGGCTAAAGCGGAAACGGAATACGAAAGGGATAACGCAATTAATAACCTTCAAAACGAAGTTGCCGATGTTGCTGTAAAATTAGCAGGAAATATTTTAGACAGAGAAATCAATAAAGAAGAAAATTTGAAATTGATTGACGCTTGCATAAAAGAGTGGATTGAAGAATGAAAAAGATTACTATTACCACAAGTTTCGAGCTAACAAAAGAAAAGAAAGCGGAAGTAATAACGCAACTATCTAAAAAATACGGGGAAGCAAATTATGTTTTCCACGTTGATTACGAAATTATAGGCGGAATAGTGCTTTTTGACGGCGAAAAAGTCTATGATGGGTCAATTCGCACTCAATTAGAAATATTTAAAGAGAAGATAAAAAACTGATATGGCAGAATTAAATTTTATTACTGAACAAATAAAAAGTCAGATAGAGGATTATAAGAAGAACTATATCGTGCGTTTAGCGGGAAGGATAGTTTCCTCTAATGACGGCGTTATTATGATAGAGGGACTCAACGACGTAAAAAACGGCGAACTATTATATATTTCCGGCGATAGTTACGCTTTGGCGCTTAACTTAGAAGAAAAAATTGTAGGCGCAATATTGCTTTCCTCCGTGCATAACGTTTCTGCAGGTGATATCGTTTACACTACCGGCAAAATCGTAAGCGTGCCGGCAGGCGATGCGCTTTTAGGCAGAGTAATAAATCCTTTAGGCACTCCCTTAGACGGCAAAGGGGATATTGTCACCG
>CALLXO010000069.1 GCA_937875645.1 uncultured Clostridia bacterium | reverse complement strand
AAATCGCAAAATATAACCTTGACGTTTAATTCTGTCTTTTTTTTGATTGCTCCTGCAAGGGCGGCTACTTTTTCAAATTTTTTTCCTGTTGTAAATCTGCCCGGATATACAATCAGAATATCAGGACTGATTAGGTCGACTTCTTTTTGAACTGCTTTTATGTCGTCACTCATCGAAAAAACAAGGTCGAGAGTGTTATATACTGTTCTGCATCTTCCTTCGGGGACGTCATATTGCTTTGCAAGGGCAGATATCCCCGACTGAGTCGGATAGACATAAATTGTGTTGGGCATGGATGTGTAGCGGCACGAAAAAGGGTATTTTGGTTTTGGAGGTCTGTTAACAGGTGCGGAATGAGTCACTGCAATAAATTTCAAATCAGGCAACTGTTTCTGCGCTTTTCTGATTGCCACGTTGTGGATTAAATGCCATCCCTGATAATGAATATCATGCATAATGCAAACATCTACATCTTTTAAATGCGTCACAAAGTCCTGTGATATTTTGTCCGCTTCGTCAAAAAATGTGTCGTGAAGCTGTCCGTCAGGCTGAGAATAATCATACCAATGTATCTGTTTTTCTTTTAGCCTGTTTGTGATTTTAACCCATTTAATACGTTCTTCCGCAAATATCCCTGTCCTGTCTGTATCGGAACAGTCTTCACTTACAAGCACTTTTGTATCAATATCAGCATCTAAAAGCATTTTTAAATGTTCGGCAACTACGTTGACGAGCGAGTATGTTTTGCTTAGACCGTTAAACATTGTGAGAATAGCAACTTTCATACCTTGTAGCCTCCAAAAATTATTTTTACAATAATATTTATATTTTTATTATTTTGCATATATACTGATATTAAAATAAAGAATGCAACTAAAATAAAATTGCATTTTGATGTAAAAGTAAACAAATGAAAATAACTGCATTAGCGGCATATAAGAAAAGTTTAAGCGGTTGTCGGCTATTTTTTTTCAACTAACCTTTAGGCTTAAGATTGGTTTGATCGGGAAATGCCGCAAATTAAGACCATCAGTTTAGCTGATGGTATTAATTGATGCAGGCAATAGAAATTTATTCCGAATATTAAAGCTCTTCTGACTCTTCTTTATCAGCAAGTTGAGTTATTTCAAGCGTTGTATTACCTTCTTCTCCTATAATCTTAACTGTAAATGATTCGCCAGAAGTTGTTATGACTGTATAAATCGCTGTTTCTTCATCATATGTATTGTTTCTATTAAATAAATTGTATTATCAATTGAAATCAAGACGACACCAATTTTCGTACTAATATCGGCATATGAATTACACTGCTTATTGAAACTATATTTCCTTCTGAATCGTGCATGAGTGAGCTTTCACCAAATTTACCAACAGCATAATTATTAACTTGTTCACCAACTTCGTTATACTCACATATTAAAGATATCTCACCAATTGTATTTGTAAAATTATTTGCGTAATTTGGTCCCATAAAGAGATATAAAATAAAGTAATAACACAAATAATCATATGAAGGCAAAGTACGAATGAACTTCATGTCTATTACTTGATAGGTACTATTGCTTGAGCCATCCTCATTCTCTCCATTGTAAACAATAGAGATATTAAAACGGTAATAACTGGTAGATACATACATTTCATCTTTTGTACGCGTCACGTGACAATTGTAGTTTTGTCCATCAATCGTTACTGTTCCTGCAGCTGAAAAAATTGGCTCTCCTGTAGGAGAGAAAATCAAGTTTTGCAAAGGTTTTTTGTTGTCTTCTGAAACTAAAACAGGGTATAAATCTTTGCTTTCCTCTTCACGCATAAAAGTAATAGCATACCCACTGTTTATGTAGTATGTTTTACTACCATTACGTCCCACTCAAAAAGGAGTTGACTTGGTGAATGAAACTAAAAAATTAACTTCCGATTGGATTGCGAAAAGTTTAAGTAAAATTTTTGATGCGAAACAAACCAAAAATTTTTAAAAATTCAGACTGAATTCGTTAATATGCTTGAAGAATGGTACGAGAAAGATGATGATTTAGATTAATATGTAATATTTTATTTCCGTGAAATAATTTTCACGGAATTTTTATCAACTATTGTTATACTGTCAAGGTCTTACCCTTCAATTTAACCATTAGATAATCTACTGCTAATTTTTGAGTAATTATAAAAATAAGCTTTAAATTTTCAGAGCCGCTTAACTAAGCGGCTCTGAAAATGAAGAGAATACTATTATGAGATTCTTAAAATCAATATTAATTAGAAAACCATTTGCATTTATTAGTCATTTGTATTAAAGCATAATTTCTTAATATACTGACTATCAGTAAATATTCTTGCTTTTAAATTATAAAGCAATAATCTCTATTTTCTAAAGGCAAATAATTATTTTAAAGGTACAAGCTTTGCGGTGAAGTGGCGTAAAACGGGCGCTTCCTCCACTATTTTGTATCCTTTAATGCTGTTTGCACGTTCCTTAATATTTATCAATGCGTCTACAATCATATCAAGGTGAGCTTGCGTATAAACACGGCGAGGAACGGCTAAACGTGTAAACTCAAATTCCGACTCTTGCTCCTCATGAGTAATCGGGTCGCGGTCCATCATAAAGCTGCCTATATCACAGGTGCGGATGCCCGCTTCCAAATACAATTCCAAAGCTAAAGCTTGGGCTGGATATTGATAATAAGGAATATGCGGCAACATTTTTTTAGCGTCTATAAATACTGCGTGTCCGCCTACAGGAGACTGATAGGCTATGCCTGCCTCGTCTAAACGTGCGGCTAAATATTCCATCTGACCTATGCGATAACGCAAAAAGTCTTCGCTTATGCCTTCCTTTAAACCTATTGCCAACGCTTCGAGGTCACGTCCGCTCATTCCGCCATACGTTACAAAGCCTTAAATTTTATCTTGAGTAATCAATATATTAGCTTGCTTAACTTTTTCAAACAATGCCTTGTCACGTACACCGATAAGTCCGCCCATATTTACTATAGCGTCTTTTTTAGCGCTCATGGTAAACACGTCTGCTTCCTTAAAGCTTTCACAAATAATTTCCTTAATACTGCTGTCCTTAAATTCCTTTTCACGCTGTTTTACAAAATAACTGTTTTCGGCATAGCGTGCCGCATCAATCATAAAAGGAATACCGTATTTGTGTGCTATTTTTGCAGTCCTCTAATATTTTCCACGCTGACGGGCTGACCACCTGCGCTGTTGTTGGTAATC
>CALLXO010000068.1 GCA_937875645.1 uncultured Clostridia bacterium | reverse complement strand
TGTGCCGCTTGGGTTGTTAGGTGTATTTATTATTATGGCTTTAGTCTTATTGGTAATAGCTTTTTTTATCGCCGGCACACTTAGCATAAAGCCGTTATTAGCGTCGGTATTAACAATAACAGGAGTAGCGCCGCAAATTTTTATAAGTTCTGGATAAGTAAGCCAATAAGGCGCTATTACTATCACTTCGTCGCCTTCTTGCGCTACCGCTTGCAAGGCATTAAACAAGCATTGCTTTGCCCCTGTGCTAATAACAATTTGCTCAGGAGAATAATCTAATCCGTTGTCATTTTTTAGTTTTTGACAAACAGCTTCTTTAAATGCCGTTATGCCGCTTGCGGCGGTATATTTGGTATAACCTTTGTCTAAAGCTTGTTTTGCCGCTTCAATAATAAATTGCGGGGTATTAAAATCAGGCTCTCCCGCTGCAAAACTGATAAGGTCATAACCATCAGCTTTCATTTGGTTTGCTTTCGCCGTAATTGCCAGCGTAAGACTTGGTGATACGTTTTTTGCTCTGTTTGTAAACTCCAACATATTTTCCTCCGTTTATAAAGTGATGATGATATTTTTTTAGCGTTGTTAGTTGTCTGTACTTTGAAGCTTAGCAGTTTGGTCGGCGATACGCAAAGCTTCTATCATTTGGTCAATGTCGCCGTTAATAAATGTATCAATAGAGTATATGGTATAATTTATCCTGTGATCCGTCACTCGCCCTTGCGGAAAGTTATAAGTGCGTATGCGTTCGCTACGGTCGCCTGTGCCTACCTGAGTTTTGCGAGCAGACGCATATTCCTTATCGGCGGCTGTCTGATAAACATCGTATAATTTGCTTTTTAACATCTGCATGGCATATTCTCTGTTTTGAATCTGACTGCGCTGCGTTTGACAGTTGACGACAATACCGGTAGGCAGATGCGTTATGCGTATTGCGCTTTCCGTCTTGTTTACGTGTTGACCTCCAGCGCCGCTGCTGCGATAAGTATCAATTTTTAAGTCCTTTTCGTTTATTTCAATTTCAACGTCAACAGCTTCGGGCAAAACAGCTACCGTTACCGTACTGGTATGAACTCTCCCCTGCGACTCAGTTTCGGGCACACGCTGAACACGGTGTACTCCCCCTTCAAATTTGAAGCGGCTGTATGCACCGTTGCCTACAATCATAAAAGATGCTTCCTTCACGCCGCCTATTTCGTTTTCGTTGGCATCGATTTCCTCCACCTTCCAGCGCATTTTTTCGGCATACATAAAATACATGCGCCGTAGCGTTGCGGCAAAAAGCGCTGCTTCCTCTCCCCCTGCGCCTGCGCGTATTTCTACTATTACGTTTTTTTCGTCATTTGGGTCGGTAGGCAAAAGCAGAACCTTCATCTCTTGCTCGTGATTTTCCTTACTTTCCTTAAGCTCTTTAATTTCGCTATGCAACATATCAATCATGTCTTTGTCTGATTCTGTTTCTATTAAAGACAGACTGTCCTTTAAATCGCTATCTACTTTTCTCCATTGCTCGTATTCCTCAATAACAGGCTTAATATTTGAATGTTCCTTAACCAATTTTTTCCATTCGTTATTGTTGGCGATAACTTCCTTCTTGCTGATTTGCTCAGTAAGAAAAATGTATCTTGTCCTTATTTTTTCTAACTTGTCAAACATATGCTCCTTATTTTTTTGTAGCCAAGATTATCCTATCCTGTCCGCTATAATCCTTTAAAATTTTAACTGTGTATTTTTTGCCGAATAGCTCGCTAACTTCCTTGCCTTGGTCAAAGCCTATTTCCATAAACAGCTTTCCGCCACTGACAAGAAAACTATCGGCTCTTTCCTCTAATATCCTGTAATAATCAAGTCCGTCTTGCCCGCCGTTTAAAGCGGAATGCGGCTCATAATCCTTTACGCTTTTGTCTAACCCTTCAATAACCTGTGTTTTTATATAAGGAGGGTTGCACACAATAATGTCAAATTTACCTTTAATTTTTGCAAACATATCGCTTACTACGCATTTAACATTTTTGGCTTTTATTCTTTTGGCATTTTGTTTTGCTACTTTTATTGCCTGTTTGTTTATGTCAGACAGTACAACTCGCGCATCAGTTTTTTTTGCGACAGTCAATCCTATGCAACCGCTACCGCAACACATATCCAAAACCCTCTTTGGCTGTGCTTTTATAACCTGCTCTGTGAGTAGCTCCGTTTCGGGACGGGGGATAAGCACATTACTGTTTACATAAAAGAAATATTCAAAAAACGGTGCTGTACCTATGCCATAACAGAAAGGCTTGCCCTCGCTTATTTCCTTTAAAATTTTATCCGCTTTAACAATCCAGCATAAACTAATTTTAAGCTTTTGTTTATCAGCACTGCCGTCAATTTTTAACAAACTATCCGTTGCCCAAAGAGCATTGGCTTCGTCTAAATTGTACTTTTTTAGTGAGCTTTTTATGTGCTGATAAAATTCCTCATACGAAATAGGTTGAGGAAAGTACTCTTCGGCTATTGTTGGGTCGCTGTCCATCTCCATAACCTTTTTGAAAGCACATAAAGCCACTTCGCACATATCTTCGTCTGGCTCTAAAGTTGTTATCCTCTGCATTGCCTTGCCCATTGCCTTTAAAGGAGCCCATACTTTGCCTTTTGATTTGGCAAGCGCCATAAGCACTTCGTAACTAATTGCCGCTACAACAGGCACTAGGGAAAGGTTAATCAAAAACCTAACCCATCCTCTGTCAAAGTACGCGTCAAAATTGATAGCAGCAAAAATAAAGGAAGCAGCCATAACTACAATTATGCTCAGTACAAATACATAAACCATAAAGGAAGTACCGCATCTGTCGTGATGCTTGCTGCTTAATTTAATATTTTTTACATTAAGCTCTAACCCATTCTCAAAACAGTTTATTGTTTTATGCTCGGCGCCGTGATACATAAAAACACGCCGAATATCTTTGTTTTTAGACACCAGTACAAAATAACCTATCACCACTAATAATTTTGAAATTTCCTGTATAGTGATTTTGCCCATTTTTCCTAATTGAATATTGAAAATAGCGTTTATCCATTCAGGCAAATAAGTGGGCAACAAAACAAAAAGCCCTATAGCTATAGCAACACCTAAAAGCATACTAATAACCATGGCTATTTTTAAACCTTTGCCCTCGTCGGTATTCACCTCGTCTTCACCTGCGACTTCCGCCGACTTCATAAGAGTTTTTGTGCCTATCACAAGACTACTTATTAAATTTATTATACCTCGTATAAAGGGAATTTTGTTAAAGGGTTTTTTGGGAGGGATGCGGGTTGCCTCGGTGCGTATAACGCCGCTTTCGTCACGTACGCATAGGGCGGTACTGCGTTCACCGCGCATTAATACACCTTCCATTACAGCTTGTCCGCCAATCTTACTTTTTGCCATCATTTTACCCGCTTTTATTATATCAAACAATAGTTTTTTATGCAATAAAAAAAGCACAGAAGAAACTCTCTGCGCTTAAATAAATTGCAGTAAAATTACATTCCGTAGCGCTTTTTAAATTTGTCGACTCTGCCGCCAACGTCAACCAGTTTTTGTTTGCCTGTAAAAAACGGATGGCATTTGTTGCAAATTTCTACCTTTATTAAGTCACCTTTTTTTATGCTGCCGGTAGTAAAACTTTCGCCACAAGCGCACTCAACTTTGATTTGATGATAATCTGGATGTATGTTTTCCTTCATGGGTATACCTCACTTTAACTTTCAAGCTTTTATATTATATATCAGGTCAAATTTTAAGTCAAGTTTTTTTAAGGAATTTGACGA
>CALLXO010000067.1 GCA_937875645.1 uncultured Clostridia bacterium | reverse complement strand
GTCACGGTTTACTCCTATGCCTTTGGTGTTGGGACACAAATGACGACGTCCCGCTCTGCAATTGCGGCATACTCCGCAAGTAACGTGACCTTCGGCGCTTACAATATCTCCTACTTTAAAAGCATTGTTGGGTGCGCCTTTCATTTCGACAATTTCGCCGACAAATTCGTGACCTATCGTCATGCCGGGTTTTATTGTCTGTTGCGACCATTCGTCCCAGTTATAAATATGTACATCGGTGCCGCATATTGCGGTATGATGAATTTTTACCAACGCTTCGCCATCAGCAAGCACTGGTATTTCTTTTTGCACAAGCTCTAACCCAGAAAGCGCTGTCGGTTTAATTATTGCATCCATTTTCATACTAATTCCTCAGAAAGTTTAAATTATTGATGTGTTTTGTTTTTATTTGTTAACTTAGTCTTTTTGCCGCAAAAATACCGCTGACAAAGGCAAAATAAAGATTGTATCCGCCGCATAAGCCATCAACGTCTATTGCTTCGCCGCAAACACGTATTCCGTTTGGTAAAGCAAGATTTTTGTCAAGATAATTTATGTCCACACCCCCCGAAGTGACTTGACTTAAACTGTAGTCGATGGGAGCGGCTCCGCTAAACAGCATATTTTTTGCGCTGTTGGCTAAAAATTCAGGTGATTTTTCTGTAGCGTTTTTTATTATATACTCTGCTATTTTGTTATGAAGCTGACCTACAAAAAGCTCATGTAAATCAAAGCCTAAGTGTATTCTTTCTGATAAAATACGCTGTAAATCATTTTCTGAAAAATTTGGCAGGGTATCTATTGATAAAGAATATCGGTATTTTTTGCGTTTCACCCTGTCACGGGCGACAAAACTACTTAAGTTAAATATACATATTCCGCTTAAGCCGAAATCTCTGAAAAGCACTTCGCCCTTTTGAGTGCAAAAAACCTTATCGTTTTTGAGCAAAGTAATGGCACAACGCAAGCGCACACCGTTAAGCATTTTTGGGGGATTAGTAACCTTTAAAGGCGCTAAGGAAGGACACAAAGGTGTGACATAATTCGCACTAATTAGGCTGTTAAGCATATTAGACTGTGCTTGAGAATTACCGCCTGCGCTTATTATCACTCTGTCGCCGCTAAAAGAAGCGTCTTTAGTAAATACTGTATATTTATCCTTTTCTTTTTCAATTTTAACAGCTTTTTGCGAACAAACAACTTTAATTTTAAGTCTGTCCGCTGTGAGTCGCAAAGCGTCTACAACGCTGTTTGCAGTGTAAGTTATGGGATATACTCTGCCTTCTTCGTCCGGCACACTTAAAAAGAGCCCTATGTTTGTTAAAAACTCTTTAAACTGGTCAAAAGTTACACTCTCAAAGATACCCTCAACAAAATCGGGGTGGTTATAGAAGTTTTTATCAACTAAGACGTTTGCTAAATTGCACCTTCCACCGCCTGTCATCAACAGCTTTTTTGCAACACGCTCATTTGCTTCCAAAACAGTAACGTTTTTGCCGCTATGCGCTGCCACAATTGCCGCAGTAAGGCCGCTTGCGCCCCCTCCGATAATAATTACTTCCATTATTTTATTATAGTATCTATTTGATAAAAAGTAAAATTATTTTGCGCCACAAATTAAAAATGTTTAATAAAAAAATCTATTTATTAATATCGTGTCACCTCGGTAGTTTTATTTTCCTTGTGTTTTTTCAAAAACAGCAAGATAATCTTCAATCTTTTGCATAGCCTTGTCCGCATCACTTATTGTGTTTACGGCGGTTTTTTTGCCTTCGAGAGTTTTATAAACGCTAAAAAAGTGCATTATCTCTTCCGAAATATGAAAAGGCAACTCATGAATAGATTTGTATACGTTATAGGTGGGGTCGCCGAAAGGTACGGCAATTATTTTTTCGTCTAAAAAATTTTGATCTATCATAGCTATCATGCCTATCGGATAACAGCGCACCAAACAGTTTGTTTCGATGGCTTCACTGCACAATACCAAAACGTCCAAATGGTCACCATCGGCGGATAATGTGCGGGGAATTAATCCGTAGTTAGCAGGATAACGGGTGGCGGTATAAAGCACCC
>CALLXO010000066.1 GCA_937875645.1 uncultured Clostridia bacterium | reverse complement strand
TTACAATGTCTTCTAATGTAGCTATACTCGGGTTGGTGTTGTCGTTTTCTAGCTGACTGATGTAACCTTTTGTTAATTCGCAACGGTCTGCTAATTCCTCCTGTGTTAAGGAAGCCTTTTGCCTAAATTGTTTTATTCTACTGCCAATTTTCATTTTTGCTCCATAAAATATAAAAAGTTTAGTAACAGTAAACTTTTGGTTAAATAGTACTAAACAAAAAATAATTATATATAAACCTTTTATTTTGTCAATTGTTTTTAAGCAATTTTAAGAAAAAATGTCAAATTTTTTATTACAAGCGTTTTTTTTTGACTTATAAGTGATATTTTAGAGCGGATAAATAAAAATTAAGCTGTTACAATTATTTAGATTCTTTAATTGTAAACCATATTGCCAATTTAGGTTGACAATTCATATTATTTCGTGATATATTTTTTTTGTTAAGAAGCTATTGCTTTAGATAAAGAAATTATAAACAAAAAAGAGGTTACATTTGTTAAAAGATGAGTTGTTGGAAGTTTTAGAAAATAATAGAGGGTGTTTTGTTAACGGCACAAAGTTAGCGCAAAAACTTTTTATCAGCAGAAACGCCGTCAGCAAGGCGGCAAAAGTGCTTTCTGAGGAGGGGTATAAGATAAAATCCGCACCCAACAAAGGCTATATGCTGTCAGGCAATATTTTGTCAGTTGCTGGCATAAAAAAATTTTTAGATAATGATTTTTTTGACCTTCAATTATTTAACACAATTGACAGCACAAATAATGAGACAAAAAGACAAGGGAGGTTGGGCGCAAAAGAAGGGTTGACAATTGTTGCTCGCAGTCAGACAGGCGGCAAAGGCAGGAGGGGCAGGACGTTTTTTTCGCCACTGGACAGCGGTGTGTATTTCAGTATTTTGGTTCGGCCAAACATAATCTTAAGCAAAAGCCTTTATCTGACCACTCTTTCCGCTGTTGCTGTAAGTCGAGCAATAGAAAAAGTTTTTGGTTTAGTTACTCAAATAAAATGGGTAAACGATATTTT
>CALLXO010000065.1 GCA_937875645.1 uncultured Clostridia bacterium | reverse complement strand
AGTGCCGCCACTTTTCTCTATTAGCTGTGATGCCTCTGACCTTGTCATACTATGCAAAGTGCCGGTCAGTACTACTTTTTTGTCTTTAAAAATCCCTTCCTCTTTCGTTTCTTTAAAGGTAGGCCAAATGTTTAAAGCCTTAAAACCCTCTGTAAGTTTTATGCCGTAATCACTGTCAAAAAAGTCTATTATACTTTGTGCTACTATTATGCCTACATCCTGCAAAACAATTAAATCTTCCACCTTTGCGGCAATTAACGCATCCATGTTCTTGTATTTGTCTGCAAGCTGTTTTGCCATTACAACGCCTACGTTTTCGATTCCGAGGGCATAAATAAAATTAGGCAACGCAACGTTTTTGCTTTTTTGTATGGCGTTTATTATATTTTGCGATTTTTTGTCCTTAAAACCTTCCAAAGTAAGCAACTGCTCCTTTGTTAAACTAAAAAGATCTTTAGGAGTGGCTACGTTTAGTGTTAAAAGCTGACGTGCCGTTTTGTCACTAATGCCTTCGATATCAAAAGCGTTTTTTGAACAAAAATGTGTTATCCTCGCTTCCTTCTGCTTAACGCAACCGTAAGTGTTGGGGCAAAACAAATTTACGCCTTTTTTTATTAATTCGCTGTTGCAAACAGGACAATTTTTTGGCGCAACAATGGGTTTAGTGTGCTTTGTTTCCTCCGCTAAACCTAATACTTCGGGTATTACATCATTGCTGCGGCGAATAAACACCTTGCTGCCCGTACTTAAGTTTTTTCGCACTATATCGTCAAAATTATTGAGCGTGGCACGGCGTATTGTCGCTCCGCACAATTCTATCGGCTGCAAATGCCCCAAAGGAGTAATTTTGCCTGTTCTGCCCACCTGCCACTCGACAGAATTTAGTAGCGTTGTAACCTCTTCCGCTTTAAACTTAAAGGCAATTGCCCAGCGTGGAAATTTGTCAGTATAACCTAAATGAGTACGCATATCAAAGTCATTTACCTTAACAACTGCGCCGTCTATTAAAAAATCAAGCGTTTCTCGCTGTTCGCCTATTTCCTCAATACATTCTTTTATCTCTTCAAAACTTTTTACTACTTTAAAGTAGCCGTTTGTTTTAAAGCCGTTTTGCTGCAAAAACTTAACAAGCTCCACTTGGTTTTTTATGCCGCTACCCTCGTCAAAACCTATGGCGTAAGTTATTACGTCTAAATTTCTCTTTGCAGTGACTGCCGTATTTAAATTTCGGATAGCACCCGCTGCGGCGTTGCGAGCGCTTTTAAATTGTTCCCCCTCATTCAATTTATTATATTCGTTAAATACCGACAGGCGCATTATGCCTTCGCCCTGAATCTCTATTCTTTTTTCAAAATCAATGTTTAACGGCACACTCTTTATTGTTTTTGCCTGCGCCGTTATCCTTTCGCCTTTTGTGCCGTCCCCCCGAGTGGCTGCATTTATCAGTCCGCCTTGGTCATAAGTCAAGTTAAGCGTCAAGCCATCATACTTGTATTCTACCGTAAAAGCAGCATGAGGAAATTCCTTAACAATTTTGTCGTACCAATTTTTTAATTCATTAAAGCTTTTTGCCTTGTCCAAACTGTAGAGGCGTACTAAATGCTTGTGCGGCTTAAAGGCAGTTAAAATTTCGCCCCCCACTCTGTGCGTGGGAGAATCAGGCAAAACAATTCCCGTCTTTTTTTCCAGCAAAACAAGCCTATCGTAAGCGGCATCGTAAGTTTCGTCCGTTACGCTTGGTGCGTCAAAAGTATAATATTCCTGTGCCCAGCGGTTTAATTGCTTAACCAACAACCGCATTTGTTCGTTGACGTTCATTTTTCCTCACAAAATGCTTAACGGAGCATATTTCAAAGCCAAAGTCTTTTTGCCCGCCGTTTTAAAAGCAACATCCGCCTTGCCATTGTCAACAGTAAGAATCATCCCTTCGCCGTAAACCTTGTGCATAACTTTTTGCCCCGGTTTAAAGGCGCTTGTCAGTTGCTCAGAATTTTGTT
>CALLXO010000064.1 GCA_937875645.1 uncultured Clostridia bacterium | reverse complement strand
GGCAAATATCAACCGTAAATATATGGAGCTTGTCGCACAAAACAAAAATGAGGCGACACAGCAATATTTAAAATCACTCGAATCCAACAATAGCACCAAATATTTGATGGATATACAAGAAGAAGTGGTGCGTAGCGATACCGAACTGCGTATGTATAAAAAAGATGCGGAAAAATTGCAGGGACGATTGACGGAACTGTTAAGCCGTCTAAAATATCTAAACGATGCCGCAGGAGACAAAAGCACAACGGAAAATTTAGAGTATCTCACTCAAACAAACGACCAACTAAAGCGAGAATTAAGCGACATATCTGACCGTCTTAATATTTGCTATACTGAGCATAAAAAACTCTCCGACGAATTGGACGAACTTAATTATACCGAGTTCCGCGTACAGGAATTGATTATGGAAACAATGCAAAAAATCAAAACAAACGAGCGGGAAATTGTCGATTCGAGGGAAAAGATTCGTATAATAGCGGGTGGCGATTTGACGGAAAAAATTGCTGAAGCAGAGAGCGAGTTGGAGGACATAGAAGGCGAACGCAATATGCTTGCGGAAAACAAAAAAGAGTTGGAGGAGAAGGTTTTTAACAGCAAAGTAGAACTGATGCAGTTAAACCGTATTATTGAGGAAAATACAAAAAATCTCAACAATCAATTAGCGGCGGTAAATCAAACGCTTATTGTCAACGATGCGGACGAAAATTCCTTAGAAATTGCAAAGAGCATGACGGAGGAGGAAATTGTCCTTTTAAAAAAAGAAATCGAGAAACACGAGCAAAAAAAGAATTCTGTTGTATTAAAACTTGCAGTTAGCGACAATGTTTTGTCTTTACTGCCAAAGCTTAAAGCTATTGACCCCTCTTTAAAGACAAAACAGCAAAAGAGATTAGACGAATTAACTCTTGAAATAAAAGAAATGGAAGAGAAGTTCGATTATCTTTTTGCCGTTTATCTAAACAGCAGCAACGCAAAAATCAAGCTTGCGCACGCTACTCACGAGTTGGAAACTTTAAATAGGTACTGCAAGACAGAATAGCAAATATTGTAAAACAGGCAAACGTTTATTTGCAAAATATGACAAAGGGGAAATTGCTTGTTACATATTTTAACAACGACCTAATTATTGGCGACGACCAAAATAATCTGTTGGAGTTTTCGCAATTGGACAATAGCGACCGCCTCATCCTTTATACTTCGCTTCTGCTTGCGCACCCGAGTACAAACGGCATAAAAGGCGATTGGCTAATTTTAGATGAAAGGATTATCTGCAACAGAGGAAGATATTTTAAAGCTTTACAGCTAATTGATGTAGACTTACCCCTCGCAAACTAATTTTTCAGTTTTGCGAAATAATGCTCAAAGAATAAAGCACAATACTGTCGCAAATTACTCTTTCTAAATTTAAAGTGTGCAAAGTTAACAACAAAAACGAAATATCCTTTACTTGCTATTAGGCATTTTAATGCATGCATAAATTCTATACTCTACTTAAAACATAGTTTAAAAGTTAATACTTCAAATTACCTAAACAAAACAACAATCGGGTATTAATTACCCTATAACAAAAACTCAGCGAAAATATGCTGAGTTTATTTTTATAAGCGACTTCAAGTAAGTTACCATTAATTTACAAATTATCTTAAAACAATTGCGTGGCTGACAGGACAAATTGTATCCCCTTCGCCTAAAATGACAACGCTATTATGCTTAACTTCGCGAACAAGTCCGTTAATACGCACATTAAAATTTTCCACCCCTTCGATAGAAGTCAAAATCGTGTACTTGCCCGGCGTTAAATCTTGTTTTTTGCCTGCTGTTAATGTTTCGTCCACAGCGATAATAATATCGCCTTTTGTATATGTAGCGTTGGCTGTTTCGTCAAATTTGTCTGTTACTTCGTCAGAAGTAGAAAAACGTTGCTTTGAACCAAATTCTACACCTGTTTTATCCTCAAACTTTTTTGCTTTTATGCGCCTTCTCTCTGCAAAAAAATAAACAATAATTACAATAACCACCAGCGCTGCAGCTGCAATCAACAGATATTCGCCCGCTCCTAATGAAGCAAAAAGTAATCCAAAAAGCATAGTTAGCCCTCCTTTTTTTAGATTATATAACAAAAAATTAGTGTTGTAAACAGTTTTTCAGTTTTTACTTTTTTAATATACTAATCGATTTCTGTACATCTAAATTTCTGTTAATAGCAGTGATAAACAAGACCATAAGAAGATATGCGCTAAAAACTATTAATGGTAAAAAATATTATATTAATAAACTATGCTTTTTTGGCGATTTTTTTTGTCTTTTTAACAATAACAGGGGCGGATTTCTTTTGTTTTAAACTCATCTCAAGCGCTTCCATTAAGTTAAGCACATTGGTATCTGTTTCCCTTTCCGTTGTTGCAATTATTTCCTTTCCCGCTATTTTTTGCTCTATGGCGTCCATTACCTTTTGTCGATAATTATCCTTATAATTTTTTATATCAAAATCCTCGCTCATATTTTGAATAAGCATTTTTGCCATTGTCAACTCTTTCTCTTTTATTTCCCCCGAAATCTCTTTGACTGGGTTTTTTTGCACTTCTTCATAAAAAAACAGCGTATTCAAAAGCATTTCTCCATTGCGTACTCTTAATGCAATCAATGCTTCCTTGCTGCCTAAAACAGTGCGTGCAATGCCTACTTTTCCTTCCTCTTCCATGGCTTTAATTAAAAGTCTATATGCTTTTTCCGCACCTGTGGGCGCAACATAATAAGCTTTGTTAAAGTATATTGGGTCAATTTCCTTTATGTCCACAAAATTTTCTATAGCTATTGTTTTATCCTTTTTGGACTTAATTTTTTCAAAATCCTCATTGGTAAAAATGACGTATTTATCCTTCTCATATTGATAGCCTTTTACAATATCTTCGTTTTTCACTATTTTATCATTGCAATCGACGCACGTTTTTTTGTAAAGAATACGCGAATTGGTGTTTTTTTCTATTAGATTAAAGCTTATGTCGTTGTTTTTTATTACTAAATGCAGCGTTACAGGTATATAAATAAGCCCAAACGCTATCGCTCCTTTATAACTATATGCCATTTTTTTGCTCCCTTTTTTAGTATGCATTTTTTGACGGAGAGTAACCGCAAAAAAATCATTTTTAATTTAGCAAGTTATAAATACGCCGCCAATTTGCAAAAAAATAGTAAATAAGATTTTTATTCAAAAGGTATTTTTTATTAAATTGCTTATGAATATTTTTTTATTACCTGCTGATACTATAAGTACACTATAAAAAGGAGGTATCCCAATGTCAAGCAAGACTTACAAACCAGGCGAAGAAGTACAAAACGATGTAACTCTTTATGTTAAAGACTCTGAAGGCAATACTTTAAGCGAAATTAAGGTGCCCGCTGGTCATAGAGTTCCGCCTACAAGAATTAAAGATGCGGAATCCTATTCAACAAAGAAATAACAATTTTAACTATTTTATTAACTTAGAATTAAAGCAAAAGGCTGCTAATTGGCAGCCTTTAATCTTATTTATCAAAAAGTTAATACGCTTATGCAGTATATTATTAGTATCTGTTTAATGATAATCTTATAGTTTAGTGTGGTAAATTGAATAGTTTTAAGGATAAAAACTCGTATATTTTATGGAAATTTTCTATTAATAAAAACAAAATTGTTTGCTTAAGTTGTAAAAAATCTAAGTGTATGTTAAATTTAAATGACACACTATAAACAATAGCCTTTATTTATTAAATGCTAATGAGGAGACAAAGTGAAAACAGTTGTTATTGACGGATTAAATTTAAGCTTAAAAGACGTGCTTGACGTAGCTTACGGTGCAAAAGTAGAAATAGCAAAAGAAGCATATACTCGTATGGCTGCATCACGTGGTTTAGTAAATGACATTATCAAAAACAAAAAATCGGTGTACGGAATTACTACCGGTTTTGGAAAATTTAGCGAAGTAAGCATCAGCGAGAAGGATAGTGAAAAACTTCAAAAAAATCTTATAACAAGTCACGCTTGCGGAGTAGGCAAGCCTTTAGCTCAAGAAGCAGTGCGGGCGTTGATGTGTTTAAGGTTAAATGCGCTTGCGGTAGGCAACAGCGGAATAAGCCGAAATACCTTTGATGCACTAAAGGAGCTGCTCAACAGTCCTATCATTCCTTTTATCCCCGAAAAAGGCAGTTTGGGCGCAAGCGGGGACTTGGTGCCTTTGGCACATATGACGTTAACTTTATTAGGCATAGGAGACGCTTATTATGACGGCTTATTAATGCCTGCAATAAAAGCTTTAAATATGGCAAATCTTTCAGCAATAGAACTATCCGGAAAAGAAGGCTTGGCTTTAATAAACGGAACGTGCGCTATGTGTGCTTTAGCTTGTCTAACAGTAAGCGACAGCATAAACTTAAATAAAACCGCCGACATTTGTGCCGCTCTGACTTGTGAAGCGTTAAGAGGCATAATTGACGCTTATGACGACAGGATTCATCAATTGCGGCATCAGTCAGGTCAAATAAAAACAGCGCAAAATTTACGTAATCTGCTCAGCGGTAGCGCAAGAACAATAAAACAAGGACAACTACGAGTTCAAGACGCATATACTTTGCGGTGCGTGCCGCAAATACACGGGCCGAGCAAAGACGCAATTAGTTATGTTAAGGATATTGTATGCAAAGAGCTAAACGCCGTAACAGATAATCCTTTGATTTTTGCCGATACTAACGAAACATTAAGCGGCGGAAATTTCCACGGGCAATGTTTGGCTTTGCCCCTTGACTTTGCGGCTATCGCTTTGTCCGAATTAGCAAACGTATCAGAAAGACGCATTGAGCGCATGGTTAACCCTCAACTTTCAGATTTACCGGGATTTTTAGTTAAAGAGGGCGGTTTAAACAGCGGTTTTATGATTGTTCAATATGTTGCCGCTTCCTTAGTTAACGAAAACAAGGTACTTTCTCATCCTGCAAGCGTAGACAGCATAACAAGCAGCGCAAATCAGGAAGACCACGTGAGTATGGGCATGACAGCGGCGCGCAAATCCCGCGAAATTGCAAAAAACGTCACTCAAGTTTTAGCAATAGAATTGCTTACTGCTTGCCAAGCGATTGATATTGGCGATAAAAACCTAAATTTAGCACCTGCCACAAAAGCTGTTTATGATCTGATACGTCAAAAAGTATCTTTTATGGCATCAGACCGCTATATTTCTCCCGACATTGCCGCCGTGGAGCAATTAGTAAAAAGCGGCGAAATAGTAAGAGCGGCGGAAAAAGTAATAGGCGAAATAAACTGATTAATACAAAATTATTTTTTAAAAATGGAGGCAAAAAAATGATAGGCAATAACATTATTAAAGACGCTATGACCATAAAACTGACGGGATTACCTCCAGTAAAGCAATTTATAGAGGGTATAAGACGTGCGCCAAAACGAGAGTTTAATTTAACACAAGAGGAAACAGAGTTAGCATTATCCAATGCGTTAAGATATGTGCCAAATGAGTGGCATGATATATTAGCACCGGAATTTTTAGAGGAGCTGTACACAAAAGGGCGCATTTACGGATACCGTTTTAGACCGGAAGGCAAAATATACGGTAAGCCTATTGATGAATATAAAAGCAAGTGTATTGAGGGCAAGGCTTTTCAAGTTATGATTGACAATAACCTTGATTTTGACATTGCGCTTTATCCGTATGAGCTTGTCACCTACGGAGAAACAGGACAAGTTTGTCAAAACTGGATGCAATACTTATTAATACAAAAATATCTCGAAAATTTAACAGACAATACTACGCTTGTCGTCATGAGCGGACATCCTTTAGGTCTTTTTAAAAGCAGCGCTTCTTCCCCCCGAGTCATTATTACCAACGCACTTATGGTAGGTATGTTTGACAATCAGGAAAATTGGCACAGAGCTACCGCTTTAGGGGTAGCAAATTACGGTCAAATGACGGCAGGCGGCTGGATGTATATAGGACCTCAAGGCATTGTACATGGCACTTACAACACAATACTAAATGCGGCAAGGCTAAAATTAGGTCTAAAAAATGAGGATAACCTGTCAGGTGTTTTGTTTGTCAGCAGCGGACTGGGCGGAATGAGCGGAGCACAGGGAAAGGCAATTGAAATACTTTCCGGTGTGGGTATTATCGCCGAAGTTGACGAAAGTCGCATTATTACCCGATTAAATCAAGGTTGGATAAGCGAAGTAGCAAAAAGCGAAAAGCAAGCGTTTGAGCTTGCGGCAAGATACAAAAAAGAGCGTATAGGAAAAGCAATTGCCTATCACGGCAATATTGTAGATTTGCTCTGTTACGCTGTCAAAAATAATATTCATATAGATTTGCTTTCTGACCAAACAAGCTGTCACGCTGTATATGACGGAGGCTATTGTCCGCAAGGATTGACATATTCTCAACGCACACAGCTATTAAACAGCGATAAAGCAAAATTTAAAAAGGAAGTAGACAAGACACTGTTGTCTCATTTTAAGGCTATCAAAGCATTGCATAACAGCGGCACTTACTTTTTTGACTACGGCAACAGCTTTATGAAGGCTGTTTTTGACGCTGGGGTAACAGAAATTTGCAAAAATGGCAAAAATGAACGGGATGGGTTTATTTTCCCCAGTTATGTTGAGGATATTTTAGGACCTGTTTGCTTTGACTACGGATACGGTCCTTTCCGTTGGGTATGTCTGTCAGGGAAACCGGCTGATCTGACGCTCACTGATCAAACTGCATTAAATTTAATTGATTCCAAAAGACGTTTTCAGGATAATGACAATTATGTGTGGTTACAAAACGCCGAAAAAAACCACTTGGTAGTAGGCACTCAGGCACGTATCCTTTATCAGGACGCCTTGGGGCGCAAAAATATTGCGCTTGCTTTTAACAAATTAGTGAGGGAAAACAAGTGCGGGCCTATTATGTTGGGGCGTGACCATCATGACACAGGGGGGACAGATGCTCCCTTTAGAGAGACAAGCAATATCAAAGACGGCAGTAACATTATGGCGGATATGGCGACACAAGTTTTTGCAGGCAACGCCGCGCGGGGCATGAGTTTAGTTGCACTACACAACGGCGGCGGTACAGGGATAGGCAATGCTATTAATGGAGGTTATGGGCTTGTTTTAGACGGTAGCGAAAAAATAGACGAGATTATCAAAAGCGCCGTTACTTGGGACGTTATGGCCGGAGTTGCCCGCCGCAGTTGGGCACGTAACAACAACGCAATTGAAACAAGTATTGAGTACAACAAAATACAAGGGGAAGAAAATCACCTAACACTGCCTTATTTAGCTGACAGAAAAAAAGTTGCCAAACTTGTGGCAGATAGTTATAATAAGAGTAAATTCAGCAAAGGAGAGTAAAAAAAGTGGCATATGATAAGATAATTGAGTGCGTTCCAAATTTTAGCGAAGGACGTGACCAAAAAAAGATAGAACAAATTGTAGAGTGTTTCCGCGGCAAAGAGGGCGTTAAGTTATTGGACTATTCATCAAACGCCGACCACAACCGCACTGTTGTAACGGTAGCAGGCGACCCTAAACTTTTGGCGGAAGCAGTACTGTGTGCAATAGGCAAAGCGCAGCAGTTGATAGATTTAAATCAGCACAAAGGTGAACATCCCCGCATGGGAGCGACGGACGTTGTACCTTTTATTCCCATTAAAAACGTCACCGAGCAAGAGGCAATAGACTTATCAAAATACGTAGGCTTAGAGATGTGGAAGCGTTTTAACATACCTGTTTTTCTTTACGAAAAATCTGCTTCTGCCCCTAAGCGCCAAAATTTAGCAGACGTAAGAAGAGGTCAGTTTGAAGGAATGAAGGAAAAAATGCTTCTCCCCGACTGGACACCCGATTTTGGCGAAAATCATCCTCACGAAACAGCAGGCGTAACGGCAGTAGGTTGCCGTATGTTTTTGGTGGCTTTTAACGTCAATCTTGACACGCCCGACGTAGAGTTGGCAAGCAAAATTGCCAAACGAGTGCGTTTTGTTGGCGGCGGTTTGCGTTTTGTAAAGGCATTGGGGATAATGTTAGACGAGCGCAATATTGCTCAAGTGTCTATGAATCTTACCGACTATACCCGAACACCTGTTTATATGGCTATGGAAATGGTGCGTATGGAAGCAAAGCGTTTTGGTGTAAACGTTATTGGCAGCGAAATTATCGGATTGGTGCCCCAACAGGCACTTATCGACTGTGCCGAATACTACTTGCAAATTGAAGATTTTAAGCACAACCAAATTTTAGAAAATAACATTTAATGGAAAAATTACTATTAAAAAACATAAAGCAATTGGCGACTTTTAAAGGGGAAAAAGCAAAACACGGCAAAGAAATGCAAGATGTTGTTTTGATTAACGATTGCTGTATATTGATAGAGGGAAAAAAAATTACCGATATTTTTCCTGCTGAAAAACTTTCTCACTATCCTCTTTTTGATGTCGAAATTGTGGATTGCGGCGGCAAATTGGTTACCGCTGGCTACATCGATTGCCACACCCATTTAGTTTTTGCCGGCGATCGAGCGGACGAATACAATATGCGGCTTAACGGCGTGCCGTACATGGAGATTATGGCTAAAGGCGGCGGTATTGTAAAAACTGTTGCTGCTACACGTACCGCAAGCGAAGAGGCGCTGTTAAAATTAAGTTTAAACCGCCTAAAAAAATCACTTTCTTACGGCGTGACTACGTTGGAAGCAAAAAGCGGCTACGGATTAGATACTGTTACAGAGCTGAAACAATTACGTGTTGCAAACAAATTAAACAATATTCAACCTGTCGAAGTCGTGTCTACCTTTATGGGAGCGCATGCAACACCCAAAGGTATTTTATCGGAAGATTATGTGGATTATATAATTGACAAAATGCTACCCGCTGTTAGTGCAAAAAAATTAGCCGAGTTTTGCGATTGTTTTTGTGAAAAAGGCGTTTTTGATGCCGCTCAATGCAAAAGGATAATGATTGCGGCGGCAAAATTCGGACTAAAAACAAAAATTCATGCTGACGAGATAAACAGTATTGGCGGAGTAGGTTTGGCGTGCGAGTTAGGAGCAATTTCTTGTGAGCATTTGCTTAAAATTTCCGATAAAGACATAGCTTTATTAGCAAAATCCGAAACAGTTGGTGTTATTTTGCCTGCAACGGCTTTTTCGCTGAAGGAGCATTATGCCCCCGCACGGAAAATGATTGACGCAGGGTGCGCTTTAGCGGTAGCTAGCGATTTTAACCCGGGTAGCTG
>CALLXO010000063.1 GCA_937875645.1 uncultured Clostridia bacterium | reverse complement strand
GGCTTACAGCATTCTTTTCCAATCGTGACACTTGAGCTTGCGAAATCCCTACTTCGCAACTTACTTCCGTCTGTGTTTTGCCCTCATAATACCGCTTTTTAAGTATTTGACGCTCTCTTTCTTCCAACTTAGCTATTGCGTCTGCAAGAGATACGTTGTTAAGCCACTTTTCTTCGTTACTGCTTTTGTCGTATATTTGGTCCATAATTAGCACGCTCTCTTCACCGTCGTTGTATACTGGTTCAAACAGCGATACTGGTTCGTTTATAGCGTCAAGACAAAAAGCCACCTTTGCCACCGTTAAATTGAGCCTGTCGGCAATCTGTTTAATGCTGACATCTTCGTTGCCCTCCGCCTTTAACCGTTCCTTTGTCTGCAAAGCAAGATATGCCACGTCTCTGATGCCCCTACTTACCCTCATGCTGCTGGATTCACGCAAAAAGCGTCGAATCTCGCCCACTATCATAGGCACAGCATAGGTACTAAACCTAACGTTTAGGGTTATATCAAAATTATCGACAGATTTTACAAGCCCTACGCACCCCACCTGAAAAAGGTCATCCATGTTGCAAATACGGGGAATATACCTATGCAAAACGCTTAAGACCAATCTCATATTGCCAATTATAAGTTTATTGCGAGCCAACTCATCACCTTCTTTGGTCTGTTTTAATAGCAATGCCGTATCATCGGCGGTAAGTTTAGGCAAGTGCGACGTATTTATGCCGCAAATTATTACTTTGTTTAACATAGTATGCTTGCAAACTCCTTTTTTATATAAAAGTGTGTGCAAAAAAGAGCTTTTATATTCTTTTGAGTTGACAGCAAAATAATTTTATTTTAGAATGAAAACAATCAAGGATACATATGGATAAAAATATATTCGACTCAATTAACAAAATTAGTGATAAAATAGTGCTTAATGCACTGGGTGTTGATAAAAGCAAAGGATTAATTGCTATTGTAACGGCACAAAATCAGCTGTCATTTACTCAAAGCAACAGCGAATGGTTAGCAAAAAAAGTTACAGAAGGCGTTTTAAGCGAAGGCTATGGCGCAAAAACGTATTATTTGCCTAATTTTCCCAATATTGGCGAAGGCGCAATACAATACAATCTTTTTTTGAGAGAGCAGGCGCATCTTTTTGTTGGCGGATTAGGCGAAACACGTCTTTTTGACGGTTTTGTTTTTATTGCAAGCGACATATATACGCTTTTCGGAATGCTTAAAGGAGCATTGAGAGCCAACGTGCCCTGCCTATTTTTATCCAACGGATTAATGCAGCCTATCTTGATAAACGGCGACAAATACGGTTTAACGGCGTTAAAAGGCATAGCTGCACAGCTTCGCAACAGAAAACTGCCTTCTTCAATATTAAATGACACCGATTTTGTGACGGAAAACTTAGGTAATGACCCCTATTGTTACGAAAGTAATTGCGGTGCGCTTCTTATTCAGGCTATGGGGTTTAGTTTACCCAATTCCCTGTCCGTTACGGCGGGCGGTGCGGCTCAAGCAAATTTAGCAAAATATACGGGAATGCACATATGTAAAATGTCGCATGATTTTTTGACAGCAGGCAAAATGCTAAATGCAGCAGCATTTAAAACTGCGCTTGCCGTCGATTTAAGCCTTGGCGGTAGCGGGACGGCATTGGTAAATTTAATTTGGCTTACCGACGGTTTTAGGGAGGGTATAACTTATAAATCCGTCAAAAAAACCGCACAAAATATTGCAGTAATTATTGATACAAAAAAGAACTTCGATTTAAAAACTTTCGACAAGCAAGGCGGAGTGTATAGTCTTATCAACTATTTGCATAATGCACAAAATGATATTTTTGCCGATTATCTTATTTTTGACAACAAAAAAATGTTTGACTATTGCGCTGATTACAAAAGAGAAGACATTGAAGAAAGCACGACAAATACGCCTTCTTTTTATGAGGTTAGCGGCAATATTGCTCAAAGCGGTATCGCATACCACTCTCAACAGACTTCCTTTAGCGGAAGCGCAAAAGTATATGACAGCGAAGAAAGGCTTATTGACTCTCTTTTAGAAGGCGAAATAAAAGCAGGTAACTGCGTAGTAGTCACAAATTGCGGCGCAAAAAGCGGACTTATTACCCTCTTTAAATCTGCCGCTATGCTAAAGGGAGCGGATTTAATGGACAAGGTAGCTATTATTACCGACGGCATTGTGCCTAACTTTTGGCAAGGCGTAAGTATCAGTTTGATGACGCCGGAAGCGTATGATGATACGGCGTTAAGCTATATTAAGGACGGCGACAAAATAGATATCAATTTAGTTAAGGGCAAATTGTCCGTTGC
>CALLXO010000062.1 GCA_937875645.1 uncultured Clostridia bacterium | reverse complement strand
ATAGGAGTTACTTTTTTATGGAAAAGAGAGTGTACAATTTTTCTGCCGGTCCTTCGACTTTACCGGAAGACGTGCTTAAAGAAGTTCAGAGAGATTTGCTTAACTATGCCGATACAGGCATGAGTATTACGGAAATGAGCCATCGCAGCAAGGCGTATATGGCGGTAAATGCCGAAGCTCAAAGTCTGTTGAGGGAACTTCTTAACATCCCCGATAACTATTATGTTTTATTTGTCCAAGGCGGTGCATCGCAGCAATTTTCTTGCGTTCCTCTAAACTTATTGGGCAAAAACAACAAAGCAGATTACCTTGATACAGGCAATTTTGCTCACAAGGCAATTGAAGAAGCGACAAATTACGGCGATATACATGTTGCATGCAGCAGTAAGGCCGACAAATACACTTATATTCCTAAGACCTTTGACATTAGACCTGATACAGCTTATGTGCATATCGCATCCAACAATACAATTTTTGGCACAAGGTTTAACACCTTCCCTAAAACAAAGGCTCCTCTCGTTGCTGATATGAGCAGTGAAATTCTTTCACGCGAGATAAACGTAAGCGACTTTGGCGTAATTTATGCCGGAGCGCAAAAAAATATAGCTCCTGCCGGCGTTACTATAGTTATTGCCCGTAAGGATTTAGTTGACGATACCCAAAACATTATGCCCATTTGCCCCACCATGTTAAAATGGAAAACTCAAGCAGACAAAGACAGTTTATACAACACTCCTCCCTGCTTTGCCGTTTATGTGGCAATGTTGGTTTTCCGCCGTTTAAAAGCTACCGGCGGAGTAAAAGCTATACAGGCAATCAATGAGGAAAAGGCACAATTAATTTACGATTATATTGACAACAGCAAATTGTTTAAGTCCGCCGTCGCGCGTGAAGACCGTAGCATTATGAATATACCTTTTGTTACCGGCGACCTTGATTTAGACGCAAAATTTGTTAAAGAGGCGGAACAAAATGCTCTTTGCACATTAAAGGGTCACAAACTGGTAGGCGGCATGCGCGCAAGCATTTACAATGCTATGCCCATTGAAGGCGTCAAAAAGCTTGTGGAATTTATGGCTAAATTTGAAAGGGAAAACGGTTAATAACCATAACTACAAATTAAAAAGTATAAGGTGAATAATATGAAAGAAGTTTTAAGGCTTAACGAAATCAGTCCTCTGGTAAATTCTGTTTTTGAGGACAGATACGTCATGACTAAGGACGCTAAACAACCTATAGGCATTATGCTGCGCAGTTTTGCAATGCACGAGTACGCATTACCCGAGTCGGTTTTATGCGTGGCGCGCGCTGGTGCTGGCACAAATAATATACCTGTAGACAAGTACGCCGACAAGGGCGTCGTAGTATTTAATACTCCCGGAGCCAACGCTAACGCTGTTAAGGAATTAGTTTTGTTAGGTATGCTAAATTGCGGCCGCAATACTATCACTGCAGTAAATTGGGCGCAAGGCTTAAAAGACGGCGACAAAACCGTAGCGGAACAAGTGGAAAGCGGCAAAAAACAATTTGTCGGTACCGAAATAAAGGGTAAAACCCTTGCAATTATGGGACTGGGTGCTATCGGCAGATTAGTAGCGGAAAGTGCTTTGGCTTTAGGAATGGACGTTGTGGGTTATGACCCATTTTTAAGTAAGGAAGCAGCCAAAACTCTTGACGAGAGAATCCGCATTTTAGAAAACACCTTTGACGTTTACGCTTTGGCTGATTATATCAGCTTTCACGTTCCTTTGACGCCGGAAACAAAAGGCAGCATTAATAAGTCAACAATAGCAGCAATGAAAGAAGGCGTAAACATAATAAACTGCAGCCGTGGCGAATTGGTAAACAACGAGGATATTATTCAAGCGGTAAACAGCGGTAAGGTCAACAGGTACGTTACTGACTTCCCCTGCGCTCAGTTGTTGGGTGTACAAAATATAATTACTATCCCCCACCTTGGAGCAAGCACTGCCGAGGCAGAAGACAATTGCGCAATAATGGCAGCTAAACAAATGGTTAACTATATCGAAAAGGGAAATATCGTAAACAGCGTAAATTACCCCACTGTTAGCCTTGACACAAAGGGAGCGCAAAGAGTAGTTTTTTTGTATAAAGATGCCGAAGGTATCACCGACAAATTTAATAAAATACTAAATGCTTTTAGTGTTGTTGGCTTTGTAAGTAAAGCAAAAAAAGACAACGGAGTAGCTTTATACAACGTTAATAAATCTTTGGACGAAAAAGCAATCCAAAGCTTAAAAACAATTGAAGGGGTAAAAAGAGTACTCGTTATTTAACAAAAACGCACAAAAGGTTGTCAAATGACAGCCTTTTTTTTAGGCTCTTTGTCAAATGTTGTGGGATAGGATAGTATAATGAGTTTGTGTTTCCCTT
>CALLXO010000061.1 GCA_937875645.1 uncultured Clostridia bacterium | reverse complement strand
AAACAAAAAGTATTTTTGTTGTCAGTAACTGGAAGAGTAAGTGGAAAACCTTTTTGGTACTTAGTAGGATATCCCTCGCTTGCCGCAATAACACAACATGCTGCTTTATCTTTTTCAAAAACTACGCTCTCCGGTTGCAAACACCCTCTTGCTGTATCCTGCATAATCTGCAATAAATCACTTTTTAATAATGGTAACACCACCTGCGTTTCGGGATCGCCAAAACGGCAGTTATACTCTATCACCTTTGCGCCCTTGTCAGTCAACATAAGTCCAAAATACAAACACCCTCTAAACTCTTTGCCTTCTGCATTTAATGCTTTGATTGTCGGCAAAAAAATCTTTTGTTTACATTGGTTGTTTATCTCTTCTGTATAATAAGGATTGGGCGCAATAGCACCCATACCGCCGGTATTGCTTCCTTTGTCGCCGTTTAGCGCACGTTTATGGTCCATACTGCTTACCATGGGAACAATTTTATTGCCGTCGGTAAAAGTCAAAACGCTGACTTCAATCCCCTCAAGGTATTCCTCAATAACAACTCTTTTTCCACTTTCGCCAAAATTTTTTAAAGTCAAAGCCTCTTTAACGGCGTTAATTGCCTCTGCAAGCGTCGTAGCCACTGTTACGCCTTTGCCTAAAGCTAAGCCGTCCGCCTTAATTACGATAGGTAGCTTGCTGCTATTCAGGTAATCTATCGCTTGTTTTTCCTCATCAAAAACACGATAATCAGCGGTGGGAATATTATATTTTTTCATTAAATTTTTGGCAAAAACCTTGCTGCTTTCTATTTCTGCCGCTCCTTTTGTAGGCCCAAAACACTCAATGCCCATGTCGTTAAGCCTGTCAACTAACCCTAAACTTAAAGGGTCGTCGGGCGTAACCACCACAAAATCGGGAGGATTTTTTGTGCAAAATTCCGTTATACCCTTTATGTCGGTAGCACTAATATTAACCAAGGTAACGCCTGTCATTCCCCCGTTGCCAGGGGTTACTAAAATTTCCTCCACCAACGGACTGAGTTTAATTTTTTCCACAACGGCATGTTCTCTGCCGCCGCTGCCTATTACCATTACTTTCATTTTTACCTTCGTTTTTCAATTTGTTTTATAAATTTATCGTTACATTAATGATGGAAAAGCCTTATGCCATTAAAAATAAGCACCATATTATATTTGTCGCTTGTTTCAATCACATTGTCGTCTCTTATGCTGCCACCTCCCTCCACTACAAAACCTACT
>CALLXO010000060.1 GCA_937875645.1 uncultured Clostridia bacterium | reverse complement strand
CGCTGTCTGGCGTGCAACAGGTCATATAGGGGGTAAATTTGACGACCCCTTGATGGATTGCAAAAGCTGCAAAAGCCGTCACCGCGCCGACAACCTTATCGAAAATTATTCTGCAAAAAAGAAGGTGGAAATCAATATTTCCGCTTTAAATAACAAACAGATGGAGGATTATATTGCAGAGAAAAATATCCTTTGTCCTGTTTGCGGCAACTGTAATTTTACGCCTATTAGACAGTTTAATCTTTTATTTAAAACATTTCAGGGAGTGACAGAAGACAGCGCAAGCGTTATTTATCTCCGCCCCGAAACAGCACAAGGTATTTTTATTAATTTTAACAATATTGTGCGCTCTATGCGCCGCAGAGTGCCCTTTGGGGTCGGTCAGATAGGCAAAAGCTTCCGCAACGAAATCACGCCGGGCAATTTTATTTTTAGAGTAAGAGAGTTTGAGCAAATGGAGTTAGAGTTTTTCTGCAAACCTGGCACTGATTTAGAATGGTTTGATTATTGGAAAAATTATTGTAAGGAATTTTTGCTTAGTTTAGGAATGAAGGAAAATAACTTGCGACTCAGAGACCATAAAGAAGAGGAATTATGTTTTTATTCTAAAGCGACCACAGATTTTGAATATGAATTTCCTTTTGGTTGGGGTGAGCTTTGGGGCATAGCAGACAGGACGGATTATGACTTACTTTGTCATCAAAAAGCAACCAACAAGCCGATGGAATATACCGACCCCGTCACGCAGGAAAAATATATTCCCTATTGTATTGAGCCTTCTTTAGGAGTAGAGAGAGTTTTGCTTGCATTTTTGTGCGACGCTTACGAGGAGCAAGTGTTGGAAAAGGACGAGACACGAATAGTGCTTAAACTTCATCCCGCTTTAGCGCCTTTCAAGGTTGCCGTATTGCCGTTACAAAAGAAATTGGGCGAAAAAGCAACGGAAATTTATCAAAAACTTTCTAAGGAATTTAACGTGGATTACGACGAGTCAGGCAGTATCGGCAAAAGATATCGCCGACAAGACGAAATAGGTACTCCGCTGTGTGTGACCGTTGATTTTGACACACTGACTGACAATACCGTTACTGTACGCAACCGTGACACAATGGAGCAAATTCGACTTAATGCGGAAGAACTCAATAATTACGTTAAGGAATTTATTAAATTTTAAATAGGAGAATCTATGTTAACACACAAACAACTGACGGATTTTGCTGATTTAGCAATAAAAGTGGGCGTCAACCTACAAAAAGACCAACGACTCGTAGTCAACTGCCCTATCGAATGCGCCGATTTTGCACGCATTATTTCTTTACAGGCATTTAAAGCAGGCGCAAAGGATGTTTCGGTATTATGGAATGACGAAAAGCTTAGCCGCATACGCATGGAAAATGCAGACATTGCCGCCTTGGAAGACATCCCCTCTTGGTTAGTTTGTCAAAAGAAAGAAATTATTGAGAAAAACATCGCAATTATTTCTATTGTTTCCTCCGACCCTGCCATATACGAAGGTATTGATATCGTAAAAATAAAAAGGTATTCTAAAGCCCACAGTATAGCGCTTAAAGACTACCGAAATGCAACCATGAACAACGAAGTCAGGTGGTGTGTGGTGTCTGTCCCCTCTGCCGCTTGGGCATTAAAGGTTTTTCCCAATTTAAGTCAAAAGGAAGCAATAGACAAACTCTGGGAAGCTATAGCAGTTGCAATGCGGCTAAACGAAGCTGACCCTGTAAAAGCGTGGAAAGAGCATGTCGAAAAACTTACTGCACGTGCGCAGTTTTTAAACGAAAGCAATTTTGACAGCATACATTTAAAAAACAATAAAGGCACTGACTTAACGGTGGGCTTGCCCGCCGGTCATATTTGGACGGCGGCGGGTGAAGTTGCTAAAGACGGCGTTATGTTTACCGCAAATATGCCCACGGAGGAAATTTTTACCGTACCGCACCGAAACAGAGTAAACGGCAAAGTTGTTAATGCCCTGCCTTTAAGCTACAACGGCGTTATTATCGACGGTTTTTTTGTAGAATTTAATGAAGGAAGAGCGGTAAATTTTGGTGCAAAAATTGGCGAACCCGCCTTGAAGGAACTAATAAACACTGACGAAGGTAGTCATTATTTGGGAGAGATAGCTTTGATTGGGAAATATTCGCCTATCTCTAACCTTAAAACTATGTTTTACAATACGCTTTTTGACGAAAATGCAAGCTGTCATTTAGCATTTGGTAAAGGATATCCTTCTACCATTAAAGGCGGCGAAAGCATGACAGTTGAGCAATTACTCCAAAAAGGCATAAACGACAGCGTAGAGCATTGCGATTTTATGATAGGTACACCTGACCTAAATGTAACTGGCATACGCCAAGACGGCAGTAAAGTCAATTTATTTGTTGACGGCGAATGGGTGATTTAAATTTAGCAAAAAATAAAATTAATACCTTAATAAATTGAAAATAGATACTTTTTATATAAAAAAAAGCAACCTTAACGGTTGTTTTTTTTCTGTGCGTTATTAATGAGTCATCCGTTTTGGTTTTTCTTGTGTACTTTATTTATTATGTTATTTTTGTTTTCTTGGGTGCTGAGCTTTTATGCTCCTTCTAACAGCATTTTGTCTGCAAGCAGGGCAATAAATTCGCCGTTTGTGGGTTTTTCGTTGGCGGAATAAATTTTTACTCCAAACAAATTGTTTATGTTATCAATTTTTCCCCTGCTCCAAGCAACTTCGATGGCATGGCGAATTGCGCGTTCCACCTTGCTGGCTGTGGTATCGAATTTTTGAGCTATGTTGGGATATAATCCGCGCGTTATGCTGTTTATAATGGATGGGTCTTCCACAACACATTTTACTCCATCACGCAAAAACTGATAACCTTTTATGTGAGGCGGTATGCCGATACTCACAAAAATAGTGGACAGTCTTTCGTCCAAATTGCGTGCCGATACAGGTTTGATAGGTTTAGGAGTATGTTCCTCATTTTTGCGGCTTGTTATGTCAGATATTTTGTTTTCAAGCTGTTTTAAATTTAACGGTTTTAACATATATCCGCTTGCGCCTGAAGATAAACACTTGTACATAAACACTTCGCTCTTTAGGTCCGATACAATAATAAATTTTGGACAGGTAGGACGTCCCAAAAAATGCTCCATTAAATCGAGTCCGTTGATGTTTTGCATGAGCACTTGCGTCACTACAACATCGACATCCAACATTTCCAGCCGCTGTAAAGCTTCGTATCCGTCCTCTGTTGATAAAACAACCTCTACTTCCGCCTTATCGCCAAAATAGTCTTCAATGCTGCCTCTCATTATTTTGTCGTCGCTGATTACTGCTACTTTCGTTGCTTTCATAATCTATACCTCCGATGTCCAACATATTATCACATAGTTTTGTAAAAATCAAGTAATTTTGTACAAGTTGTTAAATAATTTTTGTACAAATTTGTCAATGTGTGTAATTTTATGTAGAATAATACAATTTTGCTAGACACGTACATTGTTAAGATATAATAAACGACGAAAATACTACAAAATACAAATTATTAGCATTCGAATTTTGATAATTAGTTATCATATTTTGCAAAATTATCTTTTTTCAATTGCTTTTTTTGCTATTTTTGAAACAGAGTTGTGGAAAAATGCAATATTATTTGTATTTTTGAATTCAAATATCGTATTTTTAAGTATATTTTGGTGAATTTTGAATATGTTAGAAATATGTATTTCAATTATCATGCAAAAATCAAACGTTTAATTAAGGAAGGACATTTGATTGATTACGAATTTTTAGATGAGTATCGAGGTATCAGACCTGTTCTTTTACTTTATTTTGACAACAACAGACCCATGCCAATTAGGGAATATAAGTGGGATGAATACTTGCCTTTGCTTAATAATATCAATAATACTTAAACCAATATTTATATCTCTTAAGCTCTTTTCGTCAATTTTTGCAATTTATATTCGCTGTAATTATTATGTATTTAAACAAAATAATTTGTTAAATATTTAGCTGTTGACTGTTTTTAAAAAAATTTTTCCACGGGTCAGAAAGCTTTATTCGGTTTAATGCGTCCTTTATTGTTATATCGTTAGGCTTTATTTCATCTAATTCTGACCAAAATATCGGCATTGACACCGTTGCGCCTTGCCGCGCTCTTAACGAATAGGGAGCAATACTTGTAGCTCCCCTGCCGTTACGCACCCAGTCAATATAAATTTTGCCTTTTCTTTTTTCCTTCCGAATATTACTAGTATAAAGGTCTTGCCATTTGTTTTCCATAACAACAACTATGCGTTTGCTGAAAGCATAAAAAGCATCCCATTTTACCGAAGGAACAAAGGGCACAACAACATGATAACCTTTGCCGCCGCTTGTCTTTAAATATGAAACGAGGTTTAATTGGTCTAATATGCTCTTGAGGTCTCTTACCCCCTGCCGGATTTGGTTAATATCCATATTTTCGTCAGGGTCAAGGTCAAACACCATCATATCGGGAGTCTCATTGTTAGATATTTGGCTTCCCCAAATATGAAATTCTAATGTGCCCATCTGCGCTTCCCAAATAAGTCCTTGCGGGTTTTTAATATAAAAATATTCGTCATTTTTGCCGC
>CALLXO010000059.1 GCA_937875645.1 uncultured Clostridia bacterium | reverse complement strand
TTGGTCAAATCGCTGCTTAAATACCGCGCCGAAGGGGAAACAAGCGCCTACATAGCACACGCCGACGATATCGAAACAGCGACGGAACTTAAAAAGTTGCTTTTGGAAGAAGGGATAAAAGAGATCACTATTGGCTATATTGGGCCTGTTATAGGTTCTCACACAGGGCCGGGCACTTTGGGACTGGTTTTTGAAGGAACAAAACGGCTGACCGTTGAGCAGAAAGAGAAATAGTTTTTAGCTTTATTGCTTTTTTTATGTACGAAAATTTATGTTGTATTATATTTAGACATATGATACTTTAAATTTTGCAAAAATAATACATTATTTTTTATATTTTATTTATATAATCAAAATTGCAACAATGAGTTAGTATTTTAAAAATTCTATTGCATTAATGCAATACTTTTATATTTTACATTGCAAATACAATACACAGAAGTTATATGTATATATGCATCATAGCTGATTTTTAATCTGCATGTTAAACAATAAATATCTTTTCTAAATTGTAAAGTTTAATGCAACACTTGGTAAAATATTTGTTAAGCAGTAGATTCTATTCTCCCTAGAATGAAAATTTTGAAGTTCTTGTTCAAATACGATTTGGGCCGACTAAGATGTTTACCTTTTTGTCTTTTTGTGGTAAAATTTGCTTGATTTATAGCGTTTCTCCTCGGTGTTTGAGTCTAACAATACATTCTACTAAGTTTTGATTCGCTATGAATCTTTTTTTATCTGTTGCTTTTTATTTTTTCAATGCGCCGAAAGACAAAATACAAAAAATAGCAACTCCATTGCTTGACATTTGTTAATAATAGTTTTATATTAATATTAATTTAAAATATCTTTGGGCAAAGTGAAAAACTTGACCGGTGGTAATGCGGCATAATGCCGTTAGTCCGACAGCCCCAACAGCCGATGCGGTGAGATTCCGCAACCGACGGTGATTAAATATATGTTTATCAGTCCGAATGGGAAAGTATTTTTAGCGTTCTTGCGTTATTTTTGCGCTTGCTTTTTTAACGTAGAGCCAAAACTTTCTCCGTGCCCAAACGCGGAGTTTTTTTATGAAGACATTTAAAATTGTATCTATTGCGGTTTTTACTGCGCTTATTTTTGTTGTTACGGCATACCTATTTATACCTGTAGGTATAGGCTATATCAATTTTGGCGACGCTTTTATATTGTTGGCGTCTACTTTGTTTGGTCCGCTTGCCGGTGCGCTGTGTGGCGCAATAGGCGGAACTTTGGCGGATTTAGTCAACGGTTATGCCCTTTATGCGCCTTTTACTTTGATAATAAAAGCAGTGGAAGGTTTTTTGTGCGGCATTATTATACGCAAAACTTTTGCCAAACAAAAGTTGCCTGTATGGCGTATAATTGTTGTATATGTCTCTGCCTCGTTGACAATGGTATTGGGGTATTTTATCACCAACAGCATTTTAACTGATATTCCAACAGCGTTAACGGTAGGTGTCCCAAATGACCTTGTGCAAGCGGCTTTAAGTGTTGCGGCGGCATTGGTTTTAACATTTGCGTTAAAAAAAGTATCTTATATAAATAAGCTGATTACATCAAGTATAAAAACAAAAAAAGATAATGACGTTAAAAAGAATTAATATATATTTACAGATAAAGCAAAAGACAAAAAGTGAGTTTAAAAATGATAAAAAATAAACAAAACAACGCAAAAACAGTTGCGGTAATAAACGATATGAGCAGTTTTGGCAAATGCAGTCTTACTGCCGCCTTGCCTATTTTTGCAGCATGCAATACCCGTTGCTGTCCTTTGCCGACAGCCTTACTTTCCGCTCAAACAGGTTTTAGTGATTATTTTATGCAGGATACCTCTTATGTCTGGGAGGATTATATAAAAAGCTGGCAAAAAATGGGGGTAAAATTTGACGGAATTTTAAGCGGTTTTTTGACGGGAGCAGAACAAGCAAAAAAAGTATACGATTTTTTGCACACCTTCAAAAAGGAAAATACTCTTATTGTTGTTGACCCAGTTTTAGGAGACAAGGGCAAAAGGTATGTTGTAACAACTGATACTTTAATAGAAGAAATGCGACGGCTAATTTCTGTAGCTGATATTATTACTCCTAACTTGACGGAGTTTTGTTTATTAAGTGGCATGGATTATCAAACACTATGCCAAAAACAAGAGGAAAAAGATTTTTTTGATTTTTTGCATAAGGCTTGTGACACCCTCTTTAAAATGGGTTGTAAAAACATTGTTATAAGTGGCATAAAACAAAACAACAGCATCTTTAACTTTGTTGACGATGCAAATAAATACTTTATTACAAAATCGTCCTACTTTGGCGTAAATATCAGCGGAGCGGGGGATATATTAGCAAGTATTATAACTGCGAAAATTGTCCAAGGTATTTCCTTAAAAAATGCCGTTAAAAAAGCGGACAAATTCCTTACCAGAGCTATTTCCCTGACTGCAAAAAGGGAGTTTGATGCAAATTATGGCATGGATTTTGAAATAGGATAAAGTTATGCTTAACATAGGTTTAACAAATAGAGTGCAGCTTACAGTGAACTATACAAATACCGCCGCAGCATTGGGAAGCGGATTTTTAGAGGTGTTTGCTACGCCGGCTATGATAGCGTTGATGGAGAATACTTGCGCCTACTGCGTTCAGCCATTTTTAGAAAAAGAGCAAGGGACGGTAGGCATTGCTATAAACGTTAAGCATACCTCCGCCAGCCCCATAGGTGCAACAGTAATTTGTGATTGTTGCTTGACGGAGATAGATCGCAAAAGGCTTGTTTTTGCAGTAAAGTGTATGGACGAAAAGGGTATTATAGGGGAAGGAATACACGAAAGGTTTATTATTGACAATCAACGCTTTATGGAAAAGTTAAAATAAAAAATTTGAATGAAGCACAAGAAAATATTAAAAAAACAAGCGAAGAGTAATTTCTCGAATTTGCTACTGATTCCTATTTGTTTTTATTTAGTAATGTCCTTAACTGATTGTACAAAAGAGCTAAACTTGCTCCCATATCTTCGTACTTGTTGACACGTTTGGGTATTTTAGTGAATACGGCAAAAAGTTCAAATTGTCACTATACTGCTACTTTTCAACAAATTGCATACCTTTTGAGCATTTCCTTATGAACTGTTATAATACCTATTTTTATGCTATTTTTTTGACAGAAAAAATATAAATGATAGCAACTTTAAAGGTTGCTGTCGTTTTTATTTAATGGTTGTGTGTGCTACACTGCTTTCTTTTAAAGGTTGATGTCGGAAACTACTCCGTTTTTAAGTGCCATAAGCAATACTTCGGCGCTCTTGGCGTTTGTAGCAAGCGGCGTATTATGTACGTCGCAAAGCCTTAACAGTGCTGATACGTCCGGTTCGTGTGGTTGCGGCGTCAACGGATCGCGCAAAAATATCAAAATGTCTATTAAGTTGTCAGCTACCATGCTTCCAATCTGCTGGTCGCCTCCTAATGGACCGCTTTTCATACGAATAATATTCAATCCTGTTTCGTCCATTATGATTTTGCCTGTGGTACCTGTTGCGTATAATTCGTGCTCAGCTAAAGTATCTTTGTATTTTTTAGCAAGCAGAAGTATGTCAGGCTTTTTTTTGTCATGTGCAATAAGTGCTATTTTCATTTTTATCTCCTTCTATTTATTTTCGACTAATTTCTAATTTTTGTCAAGATTATTTCAATTGTTGCGTAAACTGTAAACAATTTTAGTTTAAAGGAATATGTTTTAGGTATGGGATTTGCAATTGTTGATTTAAGTAGAGTTGCCTATAATTTTAATTATATTTTAAGCAAAGCCAAAACCGCAAAAATATACGCTGTCGTTAAATCAAACGCTTACGGTTTAGGTTTAGTGGACGTTGCAAAAAAACTTGACTCTGTTGGAGCGGAGGGCTTTATTGTTGCCGACTTACCCGAAGCAATTAAATTAAGGGAAGGGGGGATTAAAAAACCAATTGTTATTTTAGGCTATACTCACCCTAAACAAATGGAAAAAATAATTGTGCATGATTTAATACAGAGCGTTTATAATATTGATTATTTGTTTTTGCTTAAATGCGCCGCAAAAAAGCTTTCAAAAAGTGTTAAGGTTTGGATAAAAACTAATGCAGGGTTTAATAGGTTAGGCATATTAAGTCATAGTTTTGCTGAATTGAAGTCGGCGTTAAGATTTAATAATATAATCGTTAAGGGGGTTTTTGCTCATTTAAGCGACAGCGCAGAAACATCGATGTATACAAAAAAAAATAACAAAAAGCAAATAAAAAATTTTGAAAAGCTGTTGGCTTCTAAGACATTAGAAAATAATGATTTTGAGAAAAAAATAGAGATAAGTTTATTTAACAGCGGAGGTATTATCAAAGAACATTGCTTATACGACATAATAAGAGCAGGAGCGGCGTTATACGGGATAGGAAGTGTAGAGGAGGTAAAACCAGTGTTAAGCGTTTATGCTTCTGTCATGCAGGTGCATCGTTTAAATAAAGGCGAATGTGTGGGATATAACGGTGCTTTTGTTGCCAAAAAAGACTGCAAAATTGCAGTTTTGGATATTGGCTATGCTGACGGACTGAGTAGGATATTAAGCAAAAAGGCTAAAGTTTTTTTAAACGGCGGCTACGCAAAAATAATAGGAAATATTTGTATGAATCATTGTTTTATTAAATTAAATAAAAACCAATGGGCTAAAATGGGCGACAAGGCGGAGATATTAGGCGAGCATATAGGGGTAAAAAAAATGGCGCAACTGTCCAAAACAATAGACTACGAGATATATTGCCGATTTAACAATATCCCTAAAAGTTATATAAATTAACAATCATTTTTAAGGTTTAAATACACCATCTCAAATATTGTCGTTATATTATTATCTACATAATTGCCAATTTCTTCTTCCGATATTTTGAACAAGCTTTAAAGCGTTAGCCTAATTCCTCTTTTTTTTGCCTTTTTTTTAACTTTTTGTCGTTATTTTAAAAAGGATAGTTTAGGAAAATGTGTTTTGACAAAAATATAATGTATTGTTGCTAATATATAGCGACAAGACGATTCAACAAAAAAGGAGCGAGATATGGAATATTCACGTATAGAAATAGGGCAAAAGGCTAGTATTACCAAAACATTTACCGATGACGATGTACGTCAGTTTGCACAAATAAGCAATGATGTCAATCCTCTTCATCTCAACGATGATTACGCAAAAAAAAGTATCTTCAAAAAGAGAATTGTTCATGGGATACTTACTTGCGGTTTAATTAGTGCAGTTTTAGCAAACAAATTGCCGGGAGAGGGCACAATTTATTTGGCGCAAGAAGTGCGCTTTAACGCTCCTGTTTTTTTAGGCGATTCTATCACTGCTATGTGCGAGGTAATAGAAAAACGTGACGATAAAAACATAATAAAGCTAAACACCATCTGCACCAACCAAGAGGGTCAAGTAGTAATAAGCGGCATTGCCACTGTAAAAAAAAGTTAGGAGATTTTGATGGAAAGCAAAAGCTATAAATATGATTTGTTTAATCAAATGATAACTGATTTTGCCGTAAAAGAGGTTAAGCCGCTTGCTCACGAAATTGATGAGGCGGAGCGTTTCCCCCTCGAAACAGTGGAAAAAA
>CALLXO010000058.1 GCA_937875645.1 uncultured Clostridia bacterium | reverse complement strand
TCTGCCAAAGCGCCGTGACCTATTTCCCTACGACCGGGACTACGCATTTGTTTAGCTTCGCCAGTAGAATAAGGAGGCATATTATAGTGGTGCATATATCTCTTAAAGGTTTGGTCATCGTCCAAGCCTTCAAGCTTTTGCACTTCGCTAATTGTACCCAAAGTAGCTATTGTCATTGCTTGCGTCATGCCTCTTGTAAATACGCCGCTACCGTGCGCTCTTTGTAGCATACCTACTTCGCACCAAATAGGACGAATTTCGTTGCTTTTACGTCCGTCGGGGCGTACTCCGTCAACGATAATTTTTTCCCGTACCTTTTCTTTTGTCATTTGATATAAAACTTCGCTCACCCAAGGCACAACATCGGGATTTGTTTCGGTAAAATATTCTTTTACCTTTTGCCTAACTTCTTCCTCTCTGTTTTGTCTTGTCCCTCTGTCAAAGGTGTCAACGGAATACGTCACCATATCTGCCGCATATGCTCTGATTTCAGATTCAATTTCTAGCGGTGCAAAATGAAGGTTGGGAGTGATTTTTGGCTTGCCTACTTCTTTTACGATATATTCTATAAATTCGCATTGCCTTTTAATTTCTTCGTGTCCAAAGAGTATAGCGTCTAACATTTGCTCTTCGCTTATTTCCTTGCTGTTTGCTTCTACCATCATAATAGCGTCTTTTGTGCCGCTTAAATTAAGAGATAAAAAACTTTTTTCCCGCTCTTGTGCTGACGGATTAATAACAAACTTATCATCCACCAGTCCCACAACAACACTGCCTGTAGGTCCTGCAAAAGGAATATCGCTAATTGATAAAGCAATACTGCTGCCTAACATGGCAAAAGCTTCGGGTAAAATATCTGGTTCTACCGATAAAGCAGTAGCAACAACGGATACATCGTTAAAAAATCCTTTAGGGAATAACGGACGAAGAGGTCTGTCAATTAAGCGTGATACTAAAATAGCTTTGTCGCTGGGACGACCTTCTCTCTTTTTAAAACCTCCGGGAATTTTGCCGACAGAATACATTTTTTCCTCAAAATCTACACCTAAAGGGAAAAAGTCAATGCCGTCACGCGGAGCAGCTGCCAATGTTGTATTTACCATAACAGCTGTCTCTCCGCAACGCACTATGCAACTGCCGTTGGACTGTTCGCAATACTTACCTATTTCCACTAATAACGGTTTGTCACCTATTGTGCTTTCAAACGTGTAATACGTCCTGTCGCCAATTTTGTTTGTTTGCGTTTTAAATTTTCTCATAAAAATTTTACTTACTCCTATATATATACTTTTGATAAATCTCTATAAGCTCATCTCGATCGATCATTTCGCTTA
>CALLXO010000057.1 GCA_937875645.1 uncultured Clostridia bacterium | reverse complement strand
CTTTTTTACCTATCCCACAACATTTATTATAGAACCTTTAGATAAAATATCAACGACACGCAAAAAACGCTTCTTTGGAAGCGTTTTTGTTTACTTTTTTTATTTAAGCCTTTATAATAATTATTGAGGTAAGTTATGCAGTATAATATTTTAGGTAAAACAAATTTAAAGATATCCGTTGTAGGTTTTGGCGGGATACCCATTCAGCGACTAAACAAAGAGGAAGCAGTCAAGGTTGTAAACTATGCATTAGAAAAAGGCATAAACTTTATTGATTCCGCACGTGCATACACTGTTTCGGAAAGTTATATAGGACAAGCAATTAAAAATAAGCGCAGTCAAGTTGTTTTAGCTTCAAAGGGTCCGCGTACCGATTATCAAGGTTTTAAAAAAAATATATATGAGTCGCTTGCGGCTTTTAATACTGATTATATTGATTTGTATCAGGTTCATAATATTAAGGACAAAGGGACAATAGACAAGATTTTTGGCGAAGGGGGCGCTTACAGCGCTTTTGTGGAAGAAAAAGCGAAGGGCACGGTAAAACATTTTGGGTTGACTTGTCACAAAAGAGAGGTGCTACAATATGCCATAGACAACTTTGGCAACCAAATAGAAACTATTATGTTTCCATACAATATTGTAGAAACACAAGGGGAGGAATTGTTTGCTAATGCAAAGCAAAAAAACATCGGCGTAGTGGTTATGAAACCGCTTGCGGGCGGCAATTTAACAAACATTAATTTGGCAATGCGCTTTTGCGTTACTAACCCGTTCGTGAGTGTTGTTATACCTGGTATGGCTTCTTTTGAGGAAATTGACGGCGATATTAATATAGCTACGCAGCCGCTGACAGATAAAGAAAAAGCGGAATGCGCGCTGACAGTTGAGCAATTAGGCAACAGTTTTTGCCGCCGGTGTGGCTATTGTGCACCTTGTACGGTAGGCATAGATATTCCTACTTGTTTTACCTTTCAAAATTATTTAAAAAATTACTCCCTTTCCGAATGGGCATACGACAGGTATAACGCTATGAAGGTGACGGCGGAAAAGTGTATAAAATGCGGAGAATGTATTAAACGATGCCCTTACGAATTAGATATAATTAAAAAACTGGAAGGCGTTGCAAAGGATTTTGACAATTTTAATAAATCTAAATAAATTAAGATAAAATAATCAATAACGCAAAACTATGTGTTTTTGCGATTCCTTTTTACAACAAACTGTATTGAGTGGTGGCAAAATTTTAGCTTTTAATAGACTCTGTATTGTGCGTCTTATTGCTGACGTCAGTAGAATGGTATTTTAATAAAGTATGATTCTTTTCCAATACAACCATTATTAGCGGTATTGCAATTATCTGCAAAACTAACCCCGACCAACTATTAATAATTACGGCGGTAACATAAACAGTTAAGCTGTATACTCCTCCTTGCGCCAAAACAATAAACCACATTGCTATACCGTAAACTATACGTCCACCTACTAGAGCAATTAACAGCGAAAATATTGTAGCGGTTTTCTTAAGTAAAACATTCTCTTTGTTTATAAATAAGCGGTAAAGCAGCCCGATAAGCAGTCCATATGTAGCAAGCTCTAAACTCATAACCAACGCAGTGGGGAAAAGGGGCGGCATAGTAAAAATAAAACTGCTTATAAAAGGAGTGACAAAACCCACTATTGCGCCTAACAATCCGCCACACATAAGACCGCAAAGTAAAACAGGCAAGTGCATTGGACTAAATGCTGTGCCTAAACCCAAAGCGTGAAAGAGCTGAGGAAAGATTACTCCCAGCGACAAAAATAAGGCGGTAGTAGTAAGCGTTAGTGCTCGATTTTTTTTGTAAAAATGTATATTCATGTTGACCTCATAATAAAGGATAGCATAACAACTCAAATAAAATAATCAGTTAAAGGACATGAAAATTAATACTTTAC
>CALLXO010000056.1 GCA_937875645.1 uncultured Clostridia bacterium | reverse complement strand
ATGCCCGACAGCGAGACGCCAATTAATCCAGACAGAGACAAAAATGCGGTGGGCTACTATGTTGACACTACCTACGGCTTATATAACGTTTATTTAGGGCTACTCAGAGGCGCAAAATGGTTGGACTTTACAATTTCTGAGTATTATACCGGCAAAATTGTTACACAAAAAACTTACAACAATTTACGTAAAGCTTTTGGCGGAATGCCCTCCTTTATATATGACGGTCAAAATGCCGAAGAGTCCAGCGAATTAATTTTAGATAATATGCTGTTCTATACTCAAGCCTTACAAGCTGCCAATAATACTAAATACTTAGTGACAATTGATGCTGGTATCGATTATGAGGGAGGCGATAAAGTACCAAATCACTCATATTCCTTTGAGTTTTATGTGGATTATGAAGCTCCTACACTTACTAATGTTGAATATAGAATTAAGGAAAACGTCGACAACTACGAAAAGCCTTATTCCTATTATGCGAACTTATCTATTTATGACAATCATTATACAATGGCAGCTTTTGTCGGACATATTTTTAATGACGGAAATAGAGACATTCTTACAACTGTAGGCAATGCTTATCCTATTCGCGACGCAAGAAGAAATTCTGTTTCGACAATTGAAATTGATATTACTGATTATATGCAATATGTCGATGAAAATGATTGTTTGACAATTATTGTGCAAGACTATGCTATGAATGAATCATATTATATAATTTCCTTGCCCCGCAACATTACAAACTTAAGACTGAAAGAAGCTGACCAAAACATCACTTTGAAGACGTTTGAGACACGTACTGTTACCCCTATAGTAACGCCTTCTGACCAATGGGCGGACGGGCTTAATTGGGTTTCCTCAGATACGAGTGTTGCAGTTGTGAACAACGGCGTAATTTACGCAGTGGGCGAAGGCAATTGCACCATTACAATAACAGATAAACCGCTTTTTGTAGATAAAGAAAATACTGATAAACCGTGGTTTACTAATGGTACACATTGGGAGGGGAGTGCTGTTATTAATGTAACGGTAGATGCAGAAAGCGGCACCAACAGAAAAGCCAATCCTACAAAGTTTAATTTTGATGGATTTACCTTTAAAACAGGTTTTTACCGTGACTCGCTCGGTATGAACTGGAACCCTAATTTGCAGAGAACGTTTGGTGGGCTTGATATTTATCCCAATGAGGAACTGTTAATAAACTACTCACTCGAACCTTGGAATATAATACCTGACGACTATAGACTTGAATGGCGTTCGGGCAATCCTTCCATTGCAACGGTAGAAGAATTTATCGAGAAAAAGAAGAATTCTCAAGGGATAGAGGAAGAAGTATTATCAGGATACTATATCGCTACCCATGCAGAAGGTACGACACGTATAACCGTTAAGGTTGTAGACAAAGCTACCGGAAAGGATTATACATCAGCATCTTTGTCCTTTGAAGTATCCGATCCTTTTGTCATACAAAACTACCAGTTGGTAAAATACTACGGCTTTGGAGACGAAAACGGTGTAGTTACTTTGCCTACTGATGCTTTCTACAACTCCATTGGCGATTATGCCTTTATTCATCTTGATGACACTAAGCTTAATGTCAGACCCGACAGTCACGCTCCTTATTACTATACAGGCAACAAGAAAATAACAAAGGTTATTATTCCTGAAGGTGTCGAATCAATCGGCAAATATGCATTTTACGATTGCACTAATCTTATGGAAGTAGTACTTCCTACTACCATTACAGAGGGTGCTAATTCATATTTGACGGCAATAGGCGAAGGTGCGTTTGGAAACTGTACCGAACTTACCAAAATCAATATTGGAAAAATAGAAGAGGGTAATTGCCCCGTAACAACTTTAGGTGATTATGCTTTCTATAATTGCAAAAAGCTAACTAACTTTGACTTTACTTCAATTGGTTGGATAGGCAATTACGGCTTTTACGGTTGTGCTATGCTTACCACCATTGACTTACCTAACCTCGCTGTTTGTGGAGCTTATGCGTTTGCAGGCTGTTCAAGACTTTCAAATATAACGCTTTATCCTTCCACTAAGCTTGCAGTTGGCATGTTTAAAGATTGCAACAAAATTGCCTCTATCAGCTTGCCCTATACTGCAATACCTATGAGGATGTTTGAAAACTGTGATGGACTATCTGTTGTAAACTTTACTGGTGCTATTGACTCTTTGGGTGACTACAGTTTCAATAATTGTGACACACTAAGGACAGTAAACTTTTCTAAAGATGCCACGCTGACAAATGTAGGTGTAAGCGTATTTGTCAGAAGCAAGAGCCTTACAAGATTTAACGTAGCAAGCGGAAACAGTGCATTGACAACTGCGTACTCAGGTAGTATAATATTAAACAGCGATTCTACCGAATTTATACTTATTGCGCCCGCTTTCAATATGAGCAAATATAGTTGGGCTACTTCAAATGTTAAATCAATAGGTAAAGCAACCTTCTCGGGCAGGACAGATATTGTAAATCTTGATTTGTCACTGTCAAAAATTGAAAGAATTGAAGCGATGGCATTTGTTGAAAATATAATAATAAATGCAATCACTTTACCCACATCGCTCGAATATATCGGAGAACTTGCTTTTGCAGGATGTTATAACTTGACTTCCGTAACTATTCCTGACGGAGTAACGGTGGGTAAAGGCGCATTCTTTGACTGTGCATACATTTATAAGGATATAAACGATAAGTACGTTTTAGGAAAAGCTTTGCTTGAAGTAAATGTAGGCAAGGATGTAAAATTGGGAGAAGCGGCGTTCTATTATTCCCAAGGCTTAAGAACTGTTAATTTGCCCGATGACAAGAGCGTAACATTAGACGTAGCTACATTTGGGTTTTGTGTAAGTCTACAACAAATAGACCTGACGCAATTTGTAGAAATACCTGAAGCTGCTTTTGTTGAGTGTTACTCATTAGTAAGCCCTGATTTATCACAGACACAAAAAATTGGCAACGATGCGTTTGCTTTTGCCTACATGTGGTCACATTGTAACTATACTTACCTTAACTTAGCAAGTGTGACTGAGTTAGGAGAAGGTGCGTTTTTCGGCAACGCTTCACTGTTTGAAGTTGAGTTGAACGACGAGTTAAAAGTGATACCTGCCTTTGCTTTTGCAGCAAACTTTAATCTGTCTATGATTAACCTTGAAAATGTAGAGGAAATAGGGGAAGGAGCTTTCTATTACAACATAAGTGAGCCTATTCAGATAATACCTGTAGGTGGAGAACAAATGCTCGATATTCCCGAGTTTTACCCAGGAAGCGGACTAAAGACATTAAACTTAACAAACTGCAAAACAATCGGCGACGGAGCTTTTGCTTATGCTGCTTGGGTTACTACTATAAATGCTCCCGTTGTGGAAGAAATTGGTAGTGAAGCTTTTGCGGGATATGTAACAATAGATTTACCGGCATCTATAGCAAATAATTATATCTATGTTCCAAGATATGCAACCAGTCTAAAAACTGTAAACTTTGGAAGCGAAGCAAGAGATATCAAGATAGGCGACATGGCATTTCATGTTAACGTAAATCTTGAGACATTTGACTTTGCCAATGTTACTGAAATTGGTGCAGGGGCGTTTTACTACAATCAAAAGCTTCAGACAGTCGATGCATCAAAGTTAACAAGTATGGGAGAAGCAGCATTCGGATTAAGCAACAGTCTAACTCGTTTCAATGCTCCTAATATTACTCAAATACCTGACGGAGCATTTGACGGATGCAACAAACTGTCTGACTTAACAGTGGGAGAACTAACAAAAATTGGTAAGTATGCTCTTTGCTTTACCGCAATAGATTCTATTACTCTTACCGATAAACTCGTTGATACAGATGACGAAGTTGCTATTGGCGAAGGAGCTTTCGGCGGGATTTCAACTCTCTTTGAGTTTACAAAACAAGTAACCTCTCTTGACGGTACTTATACTACAAACACCTTTACAATTAGTGAAGATTACTTTGTAGATAATGGTATGTTATACAGAGTATTGCCTAACGGTGGATACGAGCTTATCAGCTTACCTGGCGGCAAAACAA
>CALLXO010000055.1 GCA_937875645.1 uncultured Clostridia bacterium | reverse complement strand
ATTATTAATGGCGACGAAATAAGCCGCAAAATTAGGGAAGGGGTATATACTGACGAACAAATTACTCCTATATCCGAAAAGATAAATAAAGAGCAGAACATATCACCATCCGTTGACGATTTTCTGCCCCAATTCGAGGGAGAAGTCTTTATGGAGGTAGAACCTAATGCTCAAGATATTTTTAGCGCTCTTAAAACGGGCAAAAAACAGGAGCAAAAGGACTTTTTATATCCTATTCCAAAAAAAGAGGAAATGGAGTTTGATATTGTAGATAATGAGAATGAAGAAATTGAGCAAAAAACAAGACAAATTGCTAAAAGCGAAGATTTTTTGGATGTCGAAGATGACTATTTTGTAGATGTTCCTAAAGCTACAGAACAAAAAACAAAAGTAATGACAACTGATAACGAAATAGAGCCGATTGATACACTTTTTGACGAGGACGAGACGGATATTTTGGAGGAAAAAGTCAGAGGTTATTCTTCTGCTATGCAGCAACGTTTTTCTTTTTCTAAAGATAATGCTAAAAAACCTAAAAAAGAAGAGGAAGACGAACTAATTATATATCCTCCATATATTGCTCCTACCTTTGATTTGTTAGACCCCTCCCCAATGGAAATAAACAGCTCACCCGAAGAAATTGAGCGTAACAGCGAAATTTTGGAATCGCTATTAGAGGAATTTAAGATTTCTGCAACGGTAGAAAATGTAGTTATAGGGCCTACAGTCACTCGTTATGAGCTGGCACTTGCGGCAGGTAATTCGGTAAAAAGGTTGCAACCTTTAACTGACGATATAGCCATGAGGCTGTCGGTAAGCACCGTAAGGCTTGAAACGCCTATCCCCGGCAAGGATTTAGCGGGCGTTGAAGTGCCTAACAAAAAAGTCGTCAAAGTGCCGGTAAAAACACTGCTTGACAGCGATGAATTTAAAAATGCTAAAGGCGAACTATGCTTTGGCGTAGGTATTGATATCAATGGCAAAAGAATTATTTCCGACTTAGCAAAAATGCCGCATCTGCTGGTGGCAGGTTCGAGCGGTAGCGGCAAGAGTGTTGCATTAAATACTTTGCTTATCAGTTTATTATATAAATATTCGCCCGAGCAAGTGAGGATAATATTAGTTGACCCCAAACTTGTTGAGTTTACCAACTACGAAGGATTGCCTCACTTTATGATAAACGAGATTATTTCCGAAAGCGAAAAGGCGCTTACCACTTTCAAATGGTTAATTGACGAAATGGAGAGACGCTTTAAATTGCTTAAAAATGCAGGAGTAAGAGACATTGCTGCATACAATAAGGTTATTGACCCTTACCAAACACAACGGTTGCCACGCATTGTTTTGATAGTGGACGAATTAGCAGACTTGATGTCTTATAATAAATCGGAATTAGAACCGAGAATAATGCGTTTGGCGCAAAAATCACGTGCGGCAGGCATACATCTTGTTTTAGCAACACAACGACCCAGTGTTCAGGTAATAAGCGGCAACATTAAAAATAACTTTGGTTGTCGTATGGCGCTTAAGGTTGCTTCTGCCATTGATTCAAAAACCATATTGGACTTTGGCGGAGCGGAAAAACTTTTGGGTAGAGGGGATATGCTTTTTAAAATTGATACTTCACCCGACCCTATTCGGCTTCAGAGCGCATATATTGACAGCAAGGAAGTCAACGCTGTTGTTACTTTTATTAAGGAAAATAACGATTGCCATTACATTAAATCAGCGGAAAATAAGATATTAAAGCAAAAAGATGCCAACGTAATTTTAGGCAATGACAATTCGGAGGATAAATTTGATGAGTTATTTGTCCCTGCGCTAAAATGCTGTATCGAAAATAAGTCCGCATCCATAAGCATGATACAACGGCGCTTTAAATTGGGATATGCACGAGCTGGCAAAATTATCTGCGATATGGAGCAGCAACACTTTATAACTCCTCAGGATGGCGCTAAAAGCCGTCAGGTGCTTATCAGTATGGAACAGTTTGAGCAACTGTTTGGAGAAGACTAAATGAAAAAACTTGGGCTTATTTCGTTGGGCTGCGATAAAAACCGTGTAGATAGCGAAATATTATTGGCATCAGCGCAAAAAATAGGGTACGAGATTGTAAACGAAGCCAATAAAGCTGATGTTATTGTCATAAACACCTGCGCCTTTATCGAAGCAGCAAAAAAAGAAGCGATTGAAGCTATTTTTCAAATGCTTGACATAAAAAAGCAAACAGGGGCAAAGGTAGTGGCAATAGGCTGTTTAGCTCAGCGTTATGCAGAGGACTTGCTTAGCGACATTCCGGAATTAGATGCAATAATAGGCAGCGGCAATTATTCTGATTTTTTTCAAATTTTGCAGCGGCTGGAAAAAGGCGAGAGGGGTTTTTTAAGCATTGATAAAACGCTAACACATATAGAACAAGGGGACAGAGTGATTTCTACTCCCTCGCACTATACATATTTACGCATAGCAGACGGCTGTAATAATTTTTGCACATATTGCGCTATACCTTTTATTAGGGGCAGGTATCGTTCTCGTCAGATGAAGGACATAGTTAGCGAGGCACAGGAACTGACGGAAAAAGGAGTTAAGGAACTAATTTTAGTAGCGCAAGACGTGACGGATTACGGAATAGACCTTTACGGAAAACGCACGCTGGTTGAGCTTTTGCGTCAGCTTTCTAAGATAACAAACTTACGTTATATACGCCTTTTGTATTGCTACCCCGAACATATTGAAGAAAGCCTTATTGACGAGATTGCTAATAACTCAAAAATTGTTAAATATATAGATTTACCGCTGCAACATGTGGACGATTTTATACTGAAAAAGATGAACCG
>CALLXO010000054.1 GCA_937875645.1 uncultured Clostridia bacterium | reverse complement strand
CGTCTAAAGAAATGCTTACATATATATTTAACTTATATATTATTTTTAATATTTTTAGAATCTCATCTTTATGCAATATCAAATCGCTTTTGTTTAATGAAAAAACAATTATTCCATTGTTATAGTCAAAATTACAAAATTTTTTACCAATAGTATATATAATAACAGTTTCGTTTTGTATTTTATTATTATAATGAAATTGTAATTGAGTAAATATGGCAAAATTGATGTCTTGTATTTTGGAGACATCAATTTCTAATTTTCTTAAATAATAAATACAAATATCATTTATTATATTAGTCACTTTATTACCATAAATTAGACAAGCATATCATTGTCAAATAGACGTGTCTCCTTGACATTTATCCTAATGCCTTACTAAAATCAATCATATATTTCTTACCGTCATGATATAGAACCCCCGTTGTCAGCTTAACACGTAAAAGACAGGTATTAGGGTCATTTTCATCAGTATGACCATTGTCATACCACTCAGCAAACACAGCACGAAGCTTTGACATCATTTCTCTGTTTTTCTCATCCCGTACATAACCAAGATTTTCTCCAATACCATGTGCAGTAAACCATTCGCCGCATACAGCAACTTGGGGATTTTTGTGTATTTGTTCCATTTTGTTGGACAGCGCATATGTAACGGTATAAAAAGCGCCATTTTCATAGTAACTGTTTACAATCCGCACAGACGGATGATTGCCGTCCAGCGTTGCAAGTGACAAAAGTGTATCGTGTCCAAATCGCTCTGTCATTAAAGACAATGCTTTACCGCTCATTTATTATTTCCCTCCTTTGGCATACACATCTTGTGTTTGTCTATTTGCGCTTCTTATTAAAATAATAAGCTAAATAGGCAATTCTTTATTCTCACTAAATGACCAAAAACTTATTTATGGTTTTATATAAAAGTATCCTTCACTTTGTTTTTTTACAAGCTCCATAACTCCTGCAGGAACAATTTTGACAAAACTAATCAGGGTGTCTTTTTTTATATCAAACCCTCTTAATGCATTATTACAAGCTACAAAATTTACACCTTTTTTGTTCAAATTTTCCATAATGTCAATATCAGCTTGCAGATTTTGCTTTGTATCATAATATTTAACCGCCTCCGAATTAGCCAAAACCTCAATATAAAACTTATCATTTTCTGCGGCATCTAATAAGTTAATAACATTATTTAACAAAAGCTTCCACTTATTAATCTCATCAATATGAAATATAACCTTATATTCTGTCATAAAAACCCTCTCTTTTTAAAATGTTCTTTTTTTTATTATAGCATAATTTAATAGCTTTATATTTACCTTTATCAATAAACTTTTCCAGTATAGTTGGTGCTTAATAGCTGAAAACGCCAGCCGTAATAGATGTTTTGTTAAGTGGGTTTCAACCTATGGGAAGCCGATTTTGGAAGACTTAAATTTGCATTATTAAGAAATTAAAAAACCTATAACTTATCTGCCAAACATATTCATTACGCCGTGCAGGATTATAGTAGAATAGCAATTTTTTGTTTTACATCTAACTGCACCTAACACAATCCCAAAACATAACCCTGTGACAACTTTCATCAGCATTATAAATGTTATATTGCTTGCCCCTGCCCTAAATATAACTGTATCTATATAGCCAAGATGCCATATCGCAAATAACAGCGTCGTGATAATATAGACAGTAAGTTTGCTTTTAAACTTTTCTTCAAGTTTATTCCAAACATACCCTCTAAATATCAATTCTTCAAATATTGGTGTTATCAATGACGAAA
>CALLXO010000053.1 GCA_937875645.1 uncultured Clostridia bacterium | reverse complement strand
TTGCTATGGGGCGGGACAAATTTGTGCCTTCCGTCAATCCCGACAAAAGTGTGACAGCAGAAAAAACTATTACAATGGGTGTCACTATGGACGAGCGATTTGCCGATGGATTGTATTTAGCAAATAGCGTACGCTTATGGACATCATTATTGCAACGGCCTGAGCAGCTACTCGAAAAGGGCGACAAAATGTTCACCAAGGAAATTGTTTTGCAACGCCGTGCGGAACAAATAAAGATACGAAAAATGCAATTGCGTGAGTTGCGTGTTAATATCAAAAAAAATACAAAAGCGTTAAAGGAACAACGCAAAAGAGACGCTAAAAAAGCTCGTGAAGAGCGTAAAAACAAAACAAAATAACAAGAATATTTTAGGCTGCGTACACGCAGCCTAAAACTTACTTTTGTTTAAGTACCTTAAAAAAGATAACTTGGTTTACATTCTTGGAGGACAGGGTCTGAGCGAAATTCCGCCGCAGCAGAACAACAGAGCTACCGCAAGTAACAAGCAGCAGGGATTTACAGTAAGATTAAGGTTTTTTGGCTTGCCGCAGCAGAAGCATAAAAACAGGATAATCAAGAAAATCCATAAACAGTTGTTGCCACAGAGATTGAATCCGCCGCCACCTGCGCGACTGTCTTCCATATTACCAAACAGATTATTAAACATTTTTACCTCCGTACAAAGATTTAACACATTTTGGGTGTCTACAATAATTTACGCTGTTATTTGATTTAGTGTTACGATAAAATTACTCCTAAAAAATATATTTCAAAATGTTTAACAAATCGTTAAGCATGTGATACTATTACTATTAGACCGTATTGATATGTCAAACGGTACTTTGTTTTGGGGAACGTTTATCAAAACGCCGCGCGACTTATTAAGCGCGTAGGAGAAAAATGGCAACACAAAAAAACCTTTTAAGAAAAGACAGAAAACAAGCGGCACGCATAATAGCATTATTAGCCATTATGTTTGCTTTGATTTTTGTTGCAATGATGTTAGACAAAATGGTCAGCATGTTTTTGCCGACAGGTATTTCTACTGCATCTATCACCTTGTTAGTCACCTTTTCGCTGTGTTTTTTGCATAATGAGTGGTGGATAGGGTTTGCCGCAGGTATTATGTTTGGTTTGGCAAGTTGGCTGACAGCTTTTATCTTTGGTACTCCTATTACTGTAAACCCTTTAGTATCTGTTTTGCCCCGAATATTTGTTGGCATAGCAGCATTTAGCGTTTACCGTATTATTTTGCTGTTATTCAAAACTAAAACCACTCGGAAAGCTCAGATAGTTTCCATTACAATAGCTACGGCAGTTGGACTGATATTAAACACCGTGCTTTTTTTGACCGCTCTTAATGTGTATAAACAGGTTATGGGGCAAGATTACACAGCATTATTTGAAATAATAAAAATAGTATTGTACACAAATATAATCCCCGAATATGCCATAAGCATAGTTGCTGTTCCTTTGGTAGTTTTAGGGGTGCGGACGGGGCTAAAGTTAGGTATTGACGGCAATAATTATAAACGTGCTGCACAAGCAGAAAATTCTTATACTGACATAAACAATTAAAAGTAATTTTTTAACGGAGAAAGCTAATGATACTTGCAATTGACGTAGGAAATACAAACATAA
>CALLXO010000052.1 GCA_937875645.1 uncultured Clostridia bacterium | reverse complement strand
GCTTTTTTTCGCCTTTAAGCGGCACTTTTAGCACCGTTTTGCGATTAAATTTATTTGTCAAAAACATCTCGAAATCTTCCGCTCCTTCAATGGCGTGGTTAGTCAACAGTTCTTTCCCTGCGTCGTTTGTGCTTTGATAATAGGCATTTAAAAATGCCGATAAAGTTTGCGCTTCATCAATGCCAGCGTCAGTAACCATATAATTTTTAGCGGCAAAAACCTTGCCGCCCCTAATCAGCATCATATTTACTGTGCTCAACTTACCGTCGCAGGCAATGGTAAATACATCATAATCCACAAGTTTACCCAGTGTTGCCACTTTTGTTTGCGACAAGTCTTTTATCAATTGAAGCTGATTTTTATATTTGAGAGCATCTTCAAACCTTAACTCATCGCTTGCCTTTTTCATTCGCTCCATCAAAATTTTTTGCGCTTCCGCCGTATCCCCCCTTAAAAAACGAGAACATTTTTCAATAAGATGCAAGTATTCCTCTTTGCTGATTTTCCCTATACAGGGGGCACTGCACACACCCAAATGAAAATTAAGGCAGGGACGGAAATTTTTTGGCAGACGCTTAAAATCATGGTTGCAATTTCGAGTGGGATATAATTGGTTAAGAATTTTTAATAACTCCTTAACGCTACCCATAATAGGTCCGTAATACTTTGCTTTGTCAGGTAAAATCTTCCTCGTAAAAATAAGTTTGGGAAAACTCTCCTTTAAATTTATTTTAATAAAGGGATACTGCTTATCGTCTTTGAGCATTATGTTGAAAGGAGGCGAATGTTTTTTTATTAAAGTATTTTCCAACGCAAAAGCGTCCGTTTCGCTTTCCGTCAAGATATATTCCATATCTTCAACGTATTTAAGCATAACGGATACTTTATAGGGCTTGACAGTGCTTTCAAAAAAATACTGCTTTACCCTATTTTTTAGATTTTTTGCCTTGCCTACGTACAGCACTTTGCCTTTATTGTCATAATAAATATAAACGCCGCTTTTTTCCGGCAACTGCGCTAATTTTTGCTGCAAATCCATACAATAATTATAGCACAAACACCGTTCTAATTAAACAATAAAATACCACTAACCGCAAAATTCTACACCAAACAAAAGCACCTGATTAATTTTTGCATCAGCAATACTATAAAAAATCACCTTGCCTTGTCTGTCGCACTTGACTATTTTTTGGCTTTTTAAAATTTTTAGCTGATGAGACACTGTTGTTTGATTTAAATTGCATACCTCAGCTAAATCAGACACGCACAGCTTTTTTATTGCGAGTGCGCTAATTACTCTAAGCCGTGTACTGTCCGCAAAAGCAGAAAAAAAGCGGGAAAGCATATCCGCATCTTGTCCTGTCGGCAAATAATATAATATTTCTTTTTTTGCGGCATTATCTAAAATTTTCATCATACATATTGTAACGCAGGAACATTTTCAAAAAATAAGACATATTGTAATACAAAAGCGACTTTTGTATAATAGGAGGGGCATTATGGGCATAACGTCAAATTTACTGTATTTATTACTGCTTTACGCAGTGCTGGATAAAGAAGGGAAATTGAGCGTATGCGCAG
>CALLXO010000051.1 GCA_937875645.1 uncultured Clostridia bacterium | reverse complement strand
GCTTTGTATTCTGCCCTTGTCTCAAAGGAAGTGGATTTTTTAACCGATGATGAGGCTATAAAGCCTTATTTGATAAGTGCGCGGAAAAAGCTGGCAGAAAGTTATAATTACCAAACATCATTGACGTTAATTAATTTAGCAAGAGTGTTTATTCGCTTGCAGCAACGTCAGCAAGCGGTAGAGTGCTTGACTAACGCCATAAATTATTGCGGTTTAAACAATCTTGCATTGTCTTTCTGCGATTGGCGCAACAACGGCGTAGTAGGTTTTGATGTTTGGTCGCCACTGCAGTTGTCAACAAATATGGCGTTTACTGCTGCAATACAAGAAATGCTTCTTTACTCTAAGGAAGGGGTAATAAAAATATTGCCCTGTATCCCCGACGGGTGGAAAAACATCGAGGTAGAGGGACTTAAAGCGGTGGATGCATTGACTGTTAAAATTTCATTAAACGAAAAGAATATTCTTAACGTGGACATAAAAGCAAGAAAGAATGCTAATTTTGACTTATACTTGCCTGATAACGTTAAAAGGCTAAAAAAGAGTGGGGAATATGCTCTCACAATAAACGAAAATGTATATATCAAAGGAATAAAATTGTCAGCAGGCAAGACAGTGTCCTTTTCCTTTGTTTGTGCGTAAATAACATTTACCGAGGAGAAAAATGAAATGTAAATTTTGCGGCTGCACCGATTTAAAGGTATTAGACAGCCGACCATACGAACAAGGCAATGCAATCCGACGCAGGAGGGAATGCTCTTCTTGCGGAAAACGTTTTACTACTTACGAAACAATAGAGGAATCTAAAATTCTCGTGATAAAAAGTGACGGAAACCGTCAATTGTTTGATGCCAACAAATTAAAGAGTGGTATATTAAAATCATGCGAAAAACGCCCTGTCTCTATGGAGCAAATTGATATCCTCGTGGAGGAAATTCAAAAAACTATATACAACAGCTTAAAACAGGAAGTCACCAGCAAGGAAATTGGAGAACTGGTAATGGAGGGTTTAAAAGATATTGATGAAGTAGCTTATATAAGGTTTGCTTCTGTTTATCGCCAGTTTAAAGACAGAAATACTTTTTTTGACGAGATAAAAAAACTTATTCAGACTACGGAAAAAGACACTCAAAAAACTAATGATTAAATGGACATTTGTCAGCAAATATTAAATTTTTATAGACTTTACCCTTTAATGCGCACTCAAGACTATATTAAACTTATTTTTCAAAGCGAATTTATGGGCGGGCATTTTATTAAGGATGAGGACGACAGTTTGCGCCGTTTAAACGACGAGGCAAACCTTTCTGTTACGCAAAAAAGCGTTGACGAAAATGAAGCAGACGATTTTTTAAATATTTCTCGTGTTAATATCCGTCCAATTGTACGTGCCAATAAAAACTTAGCAACATTAAATCAAATGTTTATTAAAAGCAATTTGCTTAACAAGGGAAATCAGCAGGATTTTATTAATAAGCTGTCTGTTTTTACTCAGCTGGTAAAAGAGAAGAAAATAAACTTGCCCTATTTGTCGGTAAAAAGACATATTAAGGAATACATACAAAATGGCTGTCCGATAATATCTCATTCTTCTGCTGTAAAGCTAAACTACTTCCCTTCTTACAGAGTGGTAAATCGTAATTTTTGGTTTTTGTTTGACGTCATTGACACTATCGATACTTTGCTTAATACCAATCTAACAGTAACAGTCGCTATTGATGGAAATAGCGGCGGGGGTAAAAGTTATTTTGCAAAAGTATTGCGTAATTATTATCAATGCAATGTATTATCTGCCGATGATTTCTTTTTACCTATTCCTTTGCGTAGCGAAAACAGGCTGAAGGAAATTGGCGGCAATATTCATTATGAGCGGCTGCGGCAGACATTAATTAAAATGAAAGACGGCGATGCCTTTGATTATGAGAGATACGATTGTGTTAACGACAAATTTGTGACCAAAAAAGCAATACCCTCAAGGATAAATATAGTAGAAGGTTGTTATAGTTTGCATCCCTTTGTGAGCGACCTATACAATTTGGGCGTATTGATACGAGTAAACAAAACAGAGCAGCGCCGACGCATTATTAGCCGTGACGGAATGGAAAAATACTGCCGTTACAAAAACGAATGGATACCGCTGGAGGAAAAGTATCTTAAATTTGTAAATAACCATGTTCATAAAAACTTGCCTATATTAAAAATATGCACAGACAGACATGAGTTTTAAATTGTTTAAAGGGATTTTTGGTATTGATTTATTATTTTTGATAAAAAAAACTAAAAATATTAAAGAATTATTGAAAAAATAGTTGACAAAAGAATGATAAATGTATTATTCTGAGAATAGATAATTATATAGAGTGTGAATAAAGGGCAAATCAGGCGAAAGCCTGTGACGCAAAGCTAAAGGACCTAAAGATGTATTTTATTATCCACGGTTGCCAGTTGCCACATTTGATGTAAAAGGCAAAACAGACGAAAGTCTGCGACGCAAAACTACAGGACCTAAGAGTTAGTTTTAACTACGGTTGCCAGTTGCCATTAAATAGTAATGGCAACTTTTTTTATTTGGTGAAATTATGAAAAAGGTAGAAAAATGGCAATCACGGTTAAAAATAAGAAGGTACAGTACCATTATTTTGCTTGTTACCTTTTTGTTAAGCCTTGTTTTTATAGGACTCACCGTATACGGCACAAAATCAGGCAACTTTATTGTTAATATAGCGGAAGAAAGTCAAGTTAAGCTTGCCTTAAGCGAAACTCCCGATTTTAGTCAGCCCACCGCATACTTGTATGCAAAAGGTTTGCCGGAAATGTACCTATGCACTTATGATTGGCTGCCTGACACAAATAGTTTTCGTGACGGCAGTGATAATGACAATTACCGTCGGCGTTATATTGCATATACCTTTTACTTAAAAAATTATTCCGTTACAGCAGTGGACGTGACTGCCGTTATTGACATAATAGACGTAACAAAAAAGGTGGACAGCGCAATTAGGGTGATGGTAGTAACGGACAACCAAACGGAAAATATCTATGCTAAAGCTCAAGAAGTGGGCAAAGATATAGGGATGCCCGAGACAGGCGGGGAATATGAAACAATACCTTTTGTGTCAGAAAAGACAGTTATGTCGCAGGAATTTATCAATTTCCCCAGCGGCTCAACAATAAAATTTGCAGTTGTTATTTGGTTAGAGGGGGAAGATCCGCAGGCAGTAGATGACATTAAAGGGGGCAGGCTAAAAATGATGATGAACTTCAGCGGTTATTGATAAAATTTCACATATTTTTAACAATAATCGTTTACATATTGACTATTTTATAAAAAAATTATATAATTAGAGGAGTAAACAAAAATGAAAAATTCAGTAAAAAGACTATCCGTATCAATCTTTGTGCTGTTTGTAGCTGTTTGCTTAGTGGCAACTTCAGCATATGCATGGTTTACCATGTCAAATAATCCTACTACAGGTTCCTTTGACTTAACGGTAACCACAACAGACGGATTGTACATCTCTGCAAGCGGCATTGATGGCTCATACAGGACGTCACTTAACGCTGGTGATATTTTAGAGGTATATCAAGCTACACCTCAGCTTGACGCTGTTTACTACGGCGACAATGCAGGCGGCAACGACTATGCTTTTAGAAACATTGACGGCGGGGCAATAACCTCAAACGGAAGCTTTACGCAAGTTGCTACATATAGTCAATATAAAGACTATTATGGGGAAGTAGAACCTGCAACGGAAATTACCGACTTTGTCAGGGCGGAAAATTTTTCCCTATTTTTTAACTGCAATATAACTCTTTATAAAGGGGAAAGCGCAGACGCTTTGACATCCATAAGTGTTGTTGGCGATGTGACATTTGGTACAGATAAAATTTGGACAAAGACACAAAAAGTAGAAGTGCCTAATCAAGCTTATATTTCAGAAAACACAGTATATCAATACAATGCTAAATATTATGAGTTTAACTTGTACTTTATGGGCAGCAATCCATATAGCGTGTATGCAAACATCAGCAGCAGTAAAGTTGAAACAGTTGACAGAGCTGCAACTTCGGTAGGAGTTGACCTTTGGAGCACTTCTCTTGCTCAAGCAACTTATCTTGTTGGTGAAGGACTAGAAGGCAATATTACTGATGTAAAAATTCACGCATATGCTTCTGATGCTTACAAAATTGGTTTTTGGAATAAAAACAGCGAGCTAATTAATATTTGGGAACCGGATAAAGCATTAATTGCCACCACTGGAGATCTAAACAATTTGCAAGAGGGAGACTATGCATTTATCCAACAGTCAAGTTACATTCAAGGCGGCACAACTGGCGACGACAACATTGCTTTAAACTATTATAACGACAAAAATAACCTAACGGGCGACAACCGCATAAACTGCACCGCATATGGCTTCCCCTCAGTAAACCAAGTCACTGTCGAAAACGCCGGCAAAACTCATCAATCGGCACTAATGCAATTGTTGACGCTAGAGCAAGTAGGCGAAACAACAATTTA
>CALLXO010000050.1 GCA_937875645.1 uncultured Clostridia bacterium | reverse complement strand
ACTTTTTGTGTTGTCAAACCAAAAGCAGAACAATTGTAAAAGTTAGTCCCATACAACTTTGTCAGCTCATTGATATATTTATCATCTGTAAAAAAGAATCTTTTAGTCCCCTCAGCGTTTACTTGCGTACCTCTGTAAATTGAGTCACCTATTATTGCGATATTTTTGTATGTTTTCATCTTGCATTCACCTTTTTATGTCAAAAAAAAATCTAATTGATTTTATCTTTTATTGTTTTTGCTTTTTTTGAAATCCAAAAAGGATTATAACCTCTTTTAAAAATAATAGCAACTTAAATAATATTTTATGGTATTGTTTATTTTGTAAAAACAGGATAATTTTATTTTGTCAAATAGCAAATATTATTCTATTTTAAATCCAAATGGAACTGAATTGCAAACAATTGCTTTAATATTATTTTTTGTCAACAGTTTGCATAATTCTTGTGCTTGACACAGGTTTTTTGCTATCCAAAACAAAGCGCTGCCGCTGCCTGTCAAAGTGGGTCTCTTTTGCATAGCGGAAAAACAGTCCTCTAAAAATTTCTTTTGCGGCGGATATGATGCTAAACAAGCTTCCGTTAAATCGTTGTAAATATATTCTTCTAAATTATTACTATTTAGATTATCTAACACTTGCTCAAACCGTGTTTCGTCAAAATAAACGTTATTTTTATCAAATTGATTAAAAACAGTTTTAGTATCGGCGCTCATTTCTGATACTGCTACAACAAAAGTAAATTGCGGCGAGTCATATATTTTTTGCACGGTGCCTCCCCTGTCAATAAGTTTGTTTAAACCGCCCGACAAAAGCGCAACTGTATCGCTCCCCGTTTTTGACGCCGCTAATTTAACCATATTGTCAGTGTGGTCTATGTTGAAAATTAAGCAAAGCGCAGCAATTACGCCGCTTGCATCAGCGGAAGAGCCCCCCATGCCGCTACCAAAAGGTATGTTCTTTTTAATAAAAATATCCGCCCCTTCTTGCTTTCTAAAAATTTCAAAAAAGTTTTTTGCCGCTAAATATGCACTGTTTTTTTGCGTTTCTATGACTTTGCCGCAATCCATGTTAACATTAATTTTTCCTGTATTGTTAATCCGCACACTAACCAGGTCAAATACATCCACCGTTTGAATAAGACTTTTTAAATCATGAAAACCATCGGCACGTTTATTTGTCACCGAAAGGCATAAATTAATTTTTCCATAAGCTTTTAAAGTTACCATGCCTTTATTTTATCATATACTCACAAAAAATAAGCAATTTTATAAAAAATATTGCATCCTAATATATTGTGCCTTAAATAAGTATATTACGTTTTTAAAAAACATACAAAAAGCCATGTAACATATAGCGTTATCAAAAAAAGCATAAAAAACAAATCGGGCTAATGCCCGATCTGTTTTTGTCAAAAGAGTTTATGCTGTCCTCTGATGATATATAATAAGTTTTTCGTCCTTGGTCAAAGGGTCGGTAAGGTCAGGATTGAGTTTTAATAAATCTTCTTCGCTCATGCGCAAGTTTTTGGCTACCTCCCAAACGCTGTCTCCTTTTTTGGCTATACATACCTCAATTGCACCTAAGGTGTCTTCTATTGCTTCTCCTTCCGCAACGTCAGCAATAAAACTTTCTGTCATATTCTGCATTAGGTTTACAGTAAACAATATGTCACAATCAATATCTAACTTGCCCCCGTTATTTTCTATTGCAATTTGCTTGACCGCCCCATAAAGGGAAGCAAAGGTAAGTAAATCGGCAAGCGGAGTCTCAATTTGCAGCGTAAAGGGAATTTCAAATTTTTCGCTGCCCACTTCTTGTTCGCCTTTGGTAAAGTAAATTGTCCCTGCCACCGTCCCCTTAACGGTGATTCCGCCTGCTAAAGAGGCAACTTCAATTATATTTACCGTTAACCCTGCCGTCCCGCTAAACACAGCATCTGCAAGTGATGTTTCTACAATTCCGTTTACTGTTTGCAGGCTGCCAAACAAACCTTTACTTAAAGTAGAAGTGACCGAACAATAAGTATTTGCCGTTTCGTTGGTTAAGCTGTAAGCATCAGTTAAAGCGTTGACTATCTGCATATTAGTAATAATGCCTTTTACCGCCAAAGTGACTTCTGCATTAAACAAGCTGGTTTTACTGTCTTCCAAAACATCCAAATGGATTTTTGTCATCTTAACTTTTGCTGTCAGGTTGGCTGCCCCATCGCCCTGTACCGCTAATTCCTGCGTAAAGGGAAAACTAAACAATGCATTTTTGACTGCGTTGTTATCCGTCGAAAGATATGTAAGAGCCAAAAACACTTCGCCGTCTACTGTCAGCACTCCTTCCGTCACGCTGGCGGCATTTAACACTGCCTCGCTTTTGCTTAACAATACCTTTGCGATACTGTCCTTTATTTCCATTTCGTTTCCCACAGTAAAGGTTTCGTCCACATATGCCGAAGTTGCGCCAAATTTTACTTCACAGTTTTTGGAAATAAAGTTGCCGCTTTCTATGTAGGTATTTTCCTCACGTTTATACAGCGTAATATCCGCCTCAATCACCGCATTTACAATAATTTCCGTACCCTCAAATTCTGTAACAATATCAATAACGCTTAAATTAATATCCAAAACGCTGTCTGTCGTTATACTTTCGTTTTTAAATTCGTCAGTAAAATCTACGGTGTAGCTTAATCCGGTAATTGTACCGTTTTCCTCAACGGTTACCAGTTTTGTAACTACCTTGCCTCCGTATGTTACCTCGCCCGAAAGACTTTGATAATTAGCAATTAAGGGCGTAACATCCGTCGTCAGCACGTTTTGGACGTTTTCGTCTTTACTATACATCTTAAATTTAACGGCTGTTTGCTTTTGACCTAACCGCGTGATTAAGTCAGACTTAAACATATTTTGTTTTTTTTCTTGCATAAACCACTCCCCCTTGACCGATTAAACTTTCACAGTTTAGTCTATTGAGGGTTTAGTTTATTTAGAACTATTTTTAATTTTAAATGCCACGTCTCCGCATAACAAATCAGTATAAGAACAACTGATACGGTCAAAAATTTGGTCTGTTACTGTAATAATAAATACATTATTGTGAAATTCGCTTATTTTACCGTCAAAATATACTATTCTATTGCGTCCTTTATTGTAGCGGATTGTTAAATCTAATCCGACAAGACTTTCTACCTTCTTTTTTGCCAAAGACACATCCATAGTTTTTTTACGCATAGTACCACCCGTATAATTATTGACCTAATACTATTTAATATACTGGCAAAGACGCATAAAAAAAACGCCCTTAGGCGTTTATTTTTTGGATTTTTTCTTTTTTGGTTTTTCGTCTAATTCTTCTTCCTCGTCAAAGTCGTCGTAATCATCGTCATAATCGTCCTCGTCAAAATCATCGAAGTCATCTAAGTCCTCATCGTCAAATTTGAAATCTCTTTCGATGATATCATCATTTTCCTCATCGGGAATTATATCTTCTTCCTCTGCTTCCTCTTCTTCGTCCTGCAATTCCTCAAGCGGAATCTCTATTTTTTCATCTTCAAGCTCATCCGCTTCGTCGTCAAGGAAGTTACGCCATTCCTCATCGCTGGAGTCCACTAAACCTGCATTTTCCTTTGCAGTGGCGCAAGTCTCACACATGTCCTCGTCAACACTAATATATGTGCGTTTACATATAGGACAGAGCTTTTTTATGTCCTCTTCCAATTCGATATCGTCTATATCTTCATCGTCAAGTATAATGTTAGAACCTAACCCTAACTCCGCCTTGCACACGTCGCATATATCCTGCCGACTGTCCATATAGTTTAAATCGCATCTTGGGCATCTCACGTAATTTGTTTTTGTCATACATTACTCCGCATCAAAATTGCTACCGTATTATATAAACAAAATAGCAATTTGTAAACTGTTTTAAACACCTTTTTTACAAATTTTGCAGTTTTTCTTAAATATGCTAATAAACATAACAAAAGGAAACAATAACAAGAGTAAAAACTCCTGTTTTAGTCTCATTTTACATTTAAAAAAGACAATACAGAGTAAAGCCTTTTTATAATATTGTAAATTTTGTTTGAGCATATTACTTTTTTAATATAATACGATGTTTTCTTTTTATGCCTATAAAACATTTTTAATCTAAATCCGCTGCCTTTATTACATATGTATTTAATGCTAAATCAGATCTATTTACATTAAGTTCTATTATTCTGCCGCCTTTTAATTTAGTGTCGCCGTATGTATTATAACCGCAGCTGATGTTGTTTGTAAGTAATACGCCTTTGTATATTGTCTGAAAGAAGTTTTGATGATCATGTCCAGAGAAAGTGGCAATGGTACTGCCGCACTCTATAATTTTAGCAAACATACCTGTGTTTTTGCCGCTGCCGTATATTTTTTCGTTAAGACCCTGCTGTCCTAATTCCACATTTTGCATCGCTAAAGCGCTTTCGGGCAGAGGGATATGGAAAAAGAGCATACTGGGTAACACGGTGCCGCCATTGCTTTGCTTAACGCCTTTAACAAACCACTCATACCAATTGACAGTAGAAAAACTTATAGGCGCATATTTGCCCTCCTGCTTGTCGGTACCCGTTTCGTTGCTGTCCACTATAATAACGCTGCTTTTGACAACCCCGGTACTGTCAGTAATATTAATGGCATAATTTCCCAAGGTGTTATATTTGCCGTTGTCCGTTAAGTTTGTAGGACCGTAATCAAATAAACTATTGGGCGCGGCTTTGAACATACTGGCAAGCTTTGTTTTGTCACCGTATCCTGTGCTGTCGTGATTACCAAAACTAGGCGCCCATTTAACGCCGGTACTTGCCATAAAATTAATAAACTTACGGGTAGCGGTAATATTATCTACCGCAAAAGTGATGTCACCAGTAATAACTACCAAATTAGGTTTTGTCTCATCAATAAGCTTTTGCGCTAAATGGAAAGTTTTTCGGTCTAATTTGCCTGTTCCGCCAAAAAAATGCAAATCAGTAAGCTGCAAAATTTTAAAGCTACCCTCGCTGTCGGCACTGATGGTAGGATAATTTTCTATATCAAAAGTATCAGAGGAACTCCATATATACTCAGGGATATCTGCTTTTATCTCAACCACAAAAACAATAAAAGCAACATATAAAAGCATACCTAAAGAGATAACGCCTAAAACCACCCAAGAGAACCATCTTTTAAAGCCTATGGGATGATAATCGGCATTTTGTTTCGTAATCTTGTCCATAACCTAAATTATACGATAACTATAAAGTATTTGCAACAATTTTTCTATTTTTACTTTTTTAAGCACATATAAAATCTTTTGTTACTAAACTTAACTTATAGGTAGTAATTTTATATATAAAAACAAGAATATTTTACGCTACACATATATAACAATGAAAGGACACTATTTTTAAAATATGCTTGAAAAACAACAATCGATATGGTAGAATGAATTTGGAGGTAAACATATATGGGCACAATGTTTTGGATTTGGCTTGTTGTAGTTGTTGTCGCTTTGGTTTTGGAGTTGGCAACAATGGCACTGACTTCCGTTTGGTTTGTGGGCGGCGGCATTGTCGCTATGCTGTTAAGTATTTTTGAAGGTATCGAATGGTATTGGCAAGCGCTGGCTTTTGTGGTTGTTTCCGTTGCGCTTTTACTAATAATTAGACCTATTGCTCAAAAATATTTCAACAAAAACAGCGAAGGACGCACTAATATGGAAATTTATATGGGACAAAAGGTGCGTATGATAACAGCGGCAAATTTTGATACTTTAGGTACAGCCAAAATTTATGATGTAATATGGACTATTAAATCAGATAACGGCGAAGAGCTCAAAGTCGGAGAAATTGTTGAAATAATAGCTGTTTCGGGCAATAAGCTTATCGCTAAAAAATGCGGCGACAATAAGGAAACCGCAACTAAAAAAGACTAAAAAAAATTTATTATAAGGAGATTATCATATGAATCCAGGTGCAATTGTAGGTATTGTAATAGGTGTATTGGCGATTATTTATTTTTTAAGCGGCATAAGAGTCGTTAGACAATCTACGGCAATAATTGTAGAAAGATTAGGTAAATACCATAAGACGTTACACACGGGTATACACTTTATTTGGCCTATTATCGACAGGAACAGTTCCCCCATTAGTTTGAAGGAACGAGTTTATGATTTTAAGCCGCAACCTGTTATTACTAAAGACAACGTAACAATGCAAATTGACACGGTAGTTTTTAGCCAAATAACCGACCCTAAACTGTATACTTATGGAGTGGAGCGTCCTATGGCTGCTATCGAAAACTTAACAGCTACCACTTTGCGTAATATTGTCGGTGATTTAGAGCTGGACGAAACATTGACAAGCAGAGATACTGTCAACACAGAGATGCGGATGATTCTTGATGAAGCGACAGACCCTTGGGGGATGAAAATCAATCGTGTAGAACTCAGAAATATTATTCCTCCCCGCGATATTCAGGAAGCTATGGAAAAACAGATGCGCGCCGAGCGCGAACGTCGCGAACAAATTTTAAGAGCCGAAGGCGAGAAGAAATCTAACATATTAGTAGCGGAAGGCGAAAAGGAAGCAAAAATTTTACGTGCCAGCAAGAATATTGGAAGCCGATGCCGAAAAGCAAGCATTGATTGAAGAAGCAGAAGGTAAAGCCAAAGCTATCGAACTTATTAATAATGCCAATCCTACTGCCGCATATGTAACTATGCAAGGTTTTGATGCATTAAAGGTGCTTGCAAATGGCAATAGTACAAAAATTATTGTGCCGAGTGAATTACAAAATGTTACAGGTCTTTTGACCACTATGGCGGAAACAATTAAAGAACCAACCAAAAAATAGAAAATGCTATTTATAAGTGACAATTAGGTGACAAAAAGCAAAATAAATTATATACTAACTATAACAAATCAAGGGGATAAATTAACAAAATGAAAAGCTTTATAAAATGGATGGAAGGGTTGCCTATTATACTTAAAATAATTTTTGCTTTGCCGGTTTTTGACATAATCTGGAACGTATACAGGTTAGCAAGAAGCAGCGTCAAGAAAAATGTTTTAGGGGTAATTTTAGCAGTAGTACTTATCTTAATTCATGTTGCATTTGTATGGATTGTTGACATAATTACAATTTGCACAAAAAACAAAGTATTGTGGATTGACTAAAAAAACAAAAAAACGTCGGCATATCTTTTTGCCGACGTTTTTTTGTGCTATAATTAACTTATGCCAAAAACAAATTACCAAATTTTGACAGATAAACACTTACAACAAATTAGCAAAAGCGAAACTTTCCCTACGCTTTTGTTGCATTGCTGTTGCGCGCCTTGCGCAAGTTATTGTTTAGAATATCTAAAAAAATATTTTAAAGTTACGGTGTTTTTTTATAACCCTAACATTTTTCCCTTTGAGGAATACGAAAAAAGGCGTTTGGAATTAATACGTTTAATACAAGTTATGCCCTTAAATCAAAAGATAAAGTTTTTGGAAAGCGAACACTTAAGCGATGATTTTTATTGTAGCGTAAAGGGATACGAAGACGCTGCCGAGGGGGGCGAGCGGTGTAAACAGTGTTTTTTGTTACGTTTAGAAAAAACTGCGCAAATTGCAAAGCAACATGGTTTTGATTATTTTTGCTCTTCCCTTTCTATCAGTCCTCTTAAAGACGAACAACTGCTCAATCAAATAGGTCTAAAAAACGAGAAACACACCGGCGTAAAATGGTTGCCTAACGATTTTAAAAAGAAGGGCGGACATTTGCGAAGTATTGCACTTAGTAAGCAATATGGATTGTACAGACAAAACTATTGCGGCTGCGTGTTTAGCAAAGGAAAAGACAAACAGGAATAATTTTTAAGCCGACATAACACATCGATTTTTTGTTTAGTTATTAAAATTAACAAAAAAAAGCTTTTATTTAGCGTTACTTATGTGCAAACTGTTTTGCCTAAAAAACATATGAATATACTTTATTATGCCAAATACCACTAAGTACAACCGTCAGGCGGCGGTTAGTTATGTCCAGCGTTGGGCGCTAAGCAGAAATCCCTGATTGATCGCTGCACCGCCAGCGTTTACCGA
>CALLXO010000049.1 GCA_937875645.1 uncultured Clostridia bacterium | reverse complement strand
TGAAGCGGAGAATATAAAAATGTTATTTGATCCAAATTCCAAATGCACTTGGGAGAATTATGTACTAGTTATTAAAAAAATGGGATACCCTGTAATAGTAAAACCCGCAAATTTAGGCAGTAGTATAGGTATTGCGGCGTGCAACAACGAAGAAGAATTGGATATTGCGTTAGATATTGCTTTTTCTTTTGACAACAGAGTAATGGTGGAACGGTGTTTAACGGATTTTTACGAAGTTAATTGTTCTGCCTTGCGCTTAAACGGTAAAGTAGAAATTGGCGAAATTGAGCGGCGGCTAAATAGAGATAAGATATTGACCTTTGCAGATAAGTACGCTAACGGCGGAAAAACAATGGAGGGGGGACGAATTATCCCATATGATTTTGAATACTCTTCCTACATAAAAATATGGACAAAACGCATCTATAACGCTTTCAATTTTGACGGAATAATTAGAGTAGACTTTCTTGTGAACAATGCGAGTAACGACATATATGTAAACGAAGTCAACGCTATACCCGGCTCCCTTGCCTATTATTTGTGGAAAAATAAATATACCCATCAACAATTGCTGGAAAATTTAATACAGGAAGCTTTAAAAAGACAAACAAAGAAGGATGCACTTAATTATGCCTACAAAAGCGACATCTTAAACAATAGTATGGGTAGCAAAAGCGAAGAGTTTTAGGTTAATTATTAAAACATAATCAAAAATCTGCCTAACATAAAAGCGGCTGTTGCCGCTTTTATGTTAGAAAAATTAATACATATTTTCACGTTATAAATCATTTTGCTGTTTTTACCAGTTTTCTGCGTGTCTTTTTTGTCTTGCTGGTGGGACGTATATCATTATTATTTATCCATTTTATAGTATCCGTCAAAGTGTCAATTAGCGGCGTTGTGGTATATAAAAGCTCTCGGTCTGCCTTTTCGTGCGTAAACAAACTGTTGTCTCTTAGTGTATCCATTGAGTAGCTTGTAAAAAGCGGCGTTTTTTTGAATATTCTACAGTGCAATTCACTAAAAGGTGCAAACATTTTTGCAAACCAAATAGGAAAATAAGTTTTTATCCGTTTTTGTCCGCTTATTTGAGCAAGGAGTTCAAAAAGCTCTTTGATGCTTACATATCTGTTGGAAAGCACATAGCATTCGCCTTTCTTTCCCATAACGGCGGCAGAAATTACGCCTTTTGCCACATCCCGCACATCTACAAAGTCATAGCCGCCCTTTACTGCGTATTTAAACCTTCCTTTTAAGTAAACGCTAATTAACTGTGTCATATTGCCTGTAAGTAAGCCATTAGGCCCTATTATGCCTGACGGGTGAACTATTACGGCATCTAATCCCTTTTTAGTCGCATCCAAAACAATTTGACTGGCAATAGCTTTAGTTTTAGCATAAAAGCCTTCTACCTTGTTTTCGTCAAAAGAAGGTATCTCTTTCATAACCGTGTCTTTT
>CALLXO010000048.1 GCA_937875645.1 uncultured Clostridia bacterium | reverse complement strand
ACTCTTCAGCAAGAAGGCGTGCGGAAATTAGGGCTTAAAAGCAATGAAGTTATGCGTATAGCTCAGCAATTATACGAAGGCTTTGATATTTTAGGTCAAGGGCATATCGCACTTGTAACTTATATTAGGACGGACAGCACTCGAGTAAGCGAGGATGCAATAAAATCCGCTCGGGATACTTTAGCGTCACGTTTTAGCGCAAAATATGTCCCTAACACTCCCAATTATTATAAAAGCAAAAAGGGCAGTCAAGACGCACACGAAGCGATACGTCCTATAAATTTGGAGATAACTCCCGATTTAATTAAGGACAAGCTTGCCCGCAATCAATACAGGTTGTATAAGCTTATTTACGAACGGTTTTTAGCCAGTCAGTCAGTTAAGGCTGTTTACGACAGCGTAAACGTCAATATAAGTAGCGGCGACTTTATTTTTAGATCGGGAGGGAAAACTCTTGTTTTTGATGGGTATACCGCTGTGTATAATATGGCTGACCGAGATAAAGAAGATAAGGAAAAAGACACTGATAACCAAAAAATACCACAATTTAACGTCGGCGATGTTTTGTTACTTAAAGATTTGATTAGCGAACAAAAGTTTACAAAACCGCCCAGCCGTTATACAGAAGCTTCCCTTATAAAAACTTTAGAAGACAACGGTATAGGACGCCCAAGCACCTTTTCTTCCATTTTGATGACGCTTTATAAGCGTGAATATGTAGATAAGGACTCAAAAACGCTTGTTCCTACTCAGTTGGGACTTACTGTTACCGAATATCTTGAAAAATTCTTCCCTGATGTTGTTGATGCCGACTTCACCGCTCAAATGGAAGAAAATTTAGATAAGGTAGAAGATAATCAAGTGGATTGGCATAAACTTGTTGCTGATTTTTACCAACCCTTTAAAAATAAGATAAACGAGGTAAAAGACCAAGACCGTTTTGAAGCGGCGGACGAAGAGAGCGACGTTGCTTGTGAAACTTGCGGAAATTTAATGGTTATTCGCCGAGGTAGATTTGGCAAATATCTCTATTGCAAAACGTGTAATATTAATAAAAGCCTTAAAAAGAAGGAGCAAAAAGTGTCAGATACACCTTGCGAAAAATGCGGCGCTTTGATGGTAGAAAAAGAGGGAAAATACGGAAAATATCTTGCCTGTCCCAATTATCCAAAATGCAAAAACATCAAATCAACACTTACAATAGTAGCTAAATGCCCCAAGTGCGGCAAGGACGTGGCAAAAAGGTTTTCTAAAACAGGGCGAATATTTTATGGCTGCACCGGTTACCCCGATTGTGATTTTGTAAGTTGGGATGTGCCCAGCGGCAAAAAATGTCCTAAATGTGGCAATTATACGGTAATTAAGGAATATAAAATTAAAAGAGTGGAAAAATGCTCGGATAAGCAATGCGATTATGAGACAAATATTGAGGAGCAACAATGAAAGTCACCGTAATAGGCGGAGGATTAGCGGGCTGCGAGGCGGCTTTACAGTTAGCTAACAGTGGCGTAAAGGTTTGGCTTGTTGAGTGCAAACCAATAGTTATGTCGCCTGCGCACCAAAGCGAAAACCTTGCGGAAATAGTATGCAGCAACAGCTTTAAATCCAACGATATTAATACGGCGAGCGGCTTGCTTAAAGAGGAACTGCGAAGGTTAGATTGCAAGTTAATTGCTGTCGCAGATAGCTGTGCAGTAAATGCCGGGGGTGCGCTTGCTGTGGATAGGGAAAAGTTTAGCCAAGCCGTCACAAAATTAATTAGCTCCCACCCTAATATAACGATAAAGCAGGAGGAAGCAGAGGGTTTTTACGAGGGCGTAAACATTGTTGCTACAGGGCCGTTAACAAGTGACAAATTTCTTAAAGTGCTAAAAAAGCACAGCGGCGATTTATTATATTTTTTTGATGCAGCAGCACCTATTATAGCGGCAGACAGCATAGATATAGAAAAGGCTTTTATCAGCGACCGTTACCAAAAAGGCACTGGCGATTATATAAACTGTCCCTTGAGTGAAGAGGAATTTTTTGCGTTTTGGCAACAGTTAATTAATGCAAAAACAGCCGTTGTCAAAGATTTCGAAAAAAACGCTATTTTTGAAGGCTGTATGCCTATAGAAGTAATGGCGAGTAGAGGCAAAGACACCATACGTTTTGGACCGCTCAAACCAGTGGGGTTAATTGACCCAAAGACAGGCAAACGTCCCTACGCTGTTGTACAACTGCGAAAGGAAAATGCCAAAGGTGATATGTATAATTTGGTGGGTTTTCAGACGCACTTAACTTTTGGCGAACAACAGCGTGTTTTTAGACTTATACCCGCTTTAAAAGATGCGGAATTTTTGCGTTATGGCGTTATGCACAAAAATATTTTTATCAATAGCGCAAATTTGCTGGACAACGCTTTTGCTCTTAAGTCGGACAAAAACATATATTTCGCAGGGCAAATAACGGGGGTAGAAGGTTATGTGGAAAGCATCGCAAGCGGTTTAGTGACGGCTTTAAATTGCTTTAGACGTCAAAAAAACTTGACGGATGTTCATTTAGGTGATAATACTATTATTGGCTGTTTGTCTCGTTATATCACAACACCAAATGAGTATTTTCAGCCTATGAATGCTAATTTTGGTTTACTGCCTCCTTTAACGGAAAATATAAGAGACAAAAAGCAAAAAAAGGAAATGTATGCTAATAGGTCTTTAAAAGAAATTGAAGAGATTATCGAAAATATAGGAGTATAAAAAAAAATGGAAACTGTCAGCAGCGATTATTTAAGAGGTACTACTATTTGCGCCGTAAAAAAAGATTCTGTGATAGCTATTGCAGGAGACGGACAGGTGACACAGGGACAAAATACCATACTTAAAGGCAATGCCGTTAAGGTGCGACGTATTTATGACAACAAGGTAGTAGTCGGTTTTGCAGGTTCTGTTGCAGATGCTTTTACTTTAAGCGAAAAATTTGAAGCAATGCTTAACAAATACAGCGGAAACCTAATAAGGAGTGCGGTAGAATTAGCGCAATTGTGGCGCAGCGACAAAATAATGCATAAGTTAGAAGCTATGATGATAGTAGCGGATAAAACAGATTTTTTAATTGTATCAGGCAGCGGAGACGTTATTGAGCCGGAAGAAGACGGCGTTGCGGCAATAGGCAGCGGCGGAAATTACGCTCTTGCGGCGGCAAAAGCGTTGGTTAAGGAAACAAAGCTCAGTGCAAAGGAAATCGCTTACAAAGCGTTAAAAATTGCAAGTGAAATATGTGTGTATACCAACGACCACATTACTGTGGAGGTGCTTTAATTATGGAAAACAAAATAGAATTAACCCCCAAACAAATAGTTGCAGAATTAGATAAATATATCATAGGTCAAGACGAGGCAAAAAGAGTGGTTGCAGTAGCTTTACGCAACCGTTACCGCCGCAGTCAATTATCTGATAAGGATAGGGAAGAAATTACGCCTAAAAATATTATTTTAAAAGGACCTACGGGAGTGGGCAAAACGGAAATTGCCCGAAGGTTAGCTAAACTTGTAAAAGCCCCCTTTTTAAAAGTAGAAGCTACAAAATATACCGAAGTGGGGTATGTCGGAAGGGATGTAGAGTCTATGATACGTGACCTTGTTGAAGTTTCTATTCGCTTGGTTAAGGAAGAAAGATACAAGGAAGTCAGCGAGAAAGCACGCAACACTGCAATTGACAAAATAGCAGATTTATTGTTAAAAAATAAGGAAAATCTTCCGGAGGGTATCGAAAAGGCGGCAGTAAAGGACGAAATTGCCGCAGGCAATCTAAATCAATTGACTGTCAATATTGAAGTGCCAGATGCGCCTAAATCCATTGACGTAGGAGTAGGGGGCGGAGAAATTAATATAGGCAGTATTTTTGGCGATTTTATGCCTAAGCGTTATAAAAAACGCAAGCTTAATGTGGGTAACGCATTGAGAATTTTAACTGACGAAGAGGCAGAAAAGCTAATAGACAGAGACAACGTCAATGCGGAAGCAATCAAAAGAGCGGAAAATGACGGTATTATTTTTGTTGACGAACTTGACAAGATTGCAGGCAAATCCTCTCAGAGTGGACCTGACGTATCAAGAGAGGGCGTTCAAAGAGACATTTTGCCCATTGTCGAAGGGTGCACTGTCAATACAAAGTACGGTACAATCAAAACAGACTATATTCTTTTTATTGCAAGCGGCGCATTTCATATCAGCAGTGTTAGCGACCTTATCCCCGAATTGCAAGGACGTTTCCCTGTTGTGGTAGAGCTAAAAAGCCTTAATCAGCAGGATTTTGTGCGTATTTTAACAGAACCGAAAAACGCCATAACCAAACAATACACAAAACTGCTTGCCGTTGACCAAGTGGATATACAATACACCGATGACGGAATAAACGAAATAGCGTTTGTTTCCGTTGACCTAAACAACAGCAAAGAGGATATAGGCGCAAGACGGTTGCAGTCAGTGTTAGAGGAGCTTTTATCCAACGTGAGTTTTGAAGCAGACGGTGATAAACCCACCAAAATTGTTATTGATAAAGAGTATGTCGATGCAAAATTAAGCAGAGAAACTATGGCGCTAAACTTGAAAAAATTTATACTTTAAGTTAAAATTAACGTGAGAAGGTTTTTGTGACGACAGACATTTTAAAGGGACTAAAAAGGACAAATATGTGCGGCGACCTGC
>CALLXO010000047.1 GCA_937875645.1 uncultured Clostridia bacterium | reverse complement strand
CTTAATAGCTATGTAGATACTTCATTCAAAGACGGTGTAATCGAAGCATCAGAAGCTAAGGCAATAGAAAAGTATATTAACGTTGTCAACACGGAGAAATCCAATTTAGAAGCTACATACAATACATTATACGCTAATACCTATTTAGAGGGAACGCCAAAATCGGATTTGCTCAACGCAAAGGTAACCTACTTCGGCGCAGTTGACACATTGTTGAATTCAATCAATACTGCAATTACAGACGGAAAGACAACCATCGCAGAAAAGCAAGCAGTCGATACGAATTATTCATCTTACAAAACCGCACTGGCTTCGCTTCAAAGCGCAATCGAAGAAGCGAACAAGGCTATACAAACAAAACTTGACACCCTTTCTACCGAAAAGGTTGATAATTTGCAAATAGGCACACGAAATTTTTATCACTCAAACACTATTACGGAAAACTACGATGTCGCTTTGTATGAAAAAACAGATAGGGGATTTGAAGGTATTGGCAATCTCGAAGGAAATTTCCCAAACGCCACAATACGTATATGGCCTCTAACAGACAATGGCGATTGGACACTCAAATTTAAAGCTAAATCTAATGCCAATGTTGTGATGCGATGTGATATGTGTGATTTGGAAATAAATACATTTAATCTGACTACAGAATGGCAAACATTTGAGTTTACGCAAAATATAATAAATTACTCGAATATATACAATTTTATTGACTTTGTTTTACCTAATTATGCGTGGTATTATATTGATGATATAGTGGTTGTGCAGGGTAATAAGGCTCCAGCTTCATTTATAGAAGCTCCCGAGGATGTTCAAGCGAAGATCGATGCTGCAAAACAAGAGGCATTAGACGCAGCCGGAAACGCACAGACTTCGGCGAACAACGCCAATACGGCTGTTGGTGACCTGAACACCTACGTTGACGGCTCATTTAAAGATGGAGTTATCGAAGCGTCGGAAGCTAAAGCAATAGAAAAGTATATTAACGTTGTCAACACGGAGAAGTCCAATTTAGAAGCTACCTACAATACATTATACGCTAACACCTATTTGGAAGGAACACCAAAATCTAATTTGCTCAACGCAAAGGTAACCTACTTCGGCGCAGTTGACACTTTATTAGGCAGTATTAATACAGCTATTTCAGACGGCAAAACAACTACCGCAGAAAAAAACGCAGTTGATTCAAATTACACTTCCTATAAATCAGCTTTAGCATCATTGCAAACAGCTATCGAAAACGCAAACAAGGCAATTCAGGCTAAATTAGATGCTCTTTCGACTGAAAGGGTTAACAATCTCCAAATCGGTTCCCGCAACTATTTACGCAATTCTATTCAAGAGGGTGGCTGGGGATTAAACGAATTTAATTCAGCTATAATTAATTACGAAAACGGATATGTTCAATTCACAACTCCGTCAGACGGAAATTATTCAGAAGGCGTTTATCGATCAATTTCGACTACGGAAAATCTTGTTGGTAAAAATGTGGTTTTATCGTTCGATGCTTATTCAAACGGCGGTGACCCGGCAACTGTTTACATTAACAGTAATTCTGAAAGACTGATAGAATCGCTCACAACAAGTTGGATGCGTTATTATCTGCCAATCAAGAATTTTCAAAACGGCTCGATTGTCATTACGAATCTGTACGCTAACCGATACTACTTTTTTCGTAATTTCAAAATCGTTGTCGGAGATAAGGACGTGGAGTCATTTACCGAAGCTCCCGAGGACATCCAAGCCCGCATCGATGCCGTAAATGCAACAGCTTCGGATGCGCAGGCGAAAGCGAACACGGCGAAGGCTGTTACGGATAAGTTTTCAGGGTTTGATGGTGGTCTTGCAACCGCTGTGATAATGGAGATGAGAGAACCTTCGACCACCACACGTGGAGATGCAACGGCTGGTATTTCGGGGATTCAAAAGGATATAAACGGAAATTTCCTGCCCGCAGTTTGGGCTGGTGGAACTTATGCTCAAGCGATAGACGGACTCGCAAAAGCGATAATAAAACACAACGGAAAGTCAAAGCTAAGCGATACGGAAATTACGGGTGTCATTAATGCGCTGTCCGGCAAGGTTGGTGTTTTAACCATAGAGGAATCGGGGCGTGTTGTTCTTACCGACCCTGATACGCATGCCGTAAGGCTTGTTTTTAGTGAGTCGGATATTCCGCTTATTGCCGATCTGGTTAGCGGGGCAAACGATGGTGGTTCTGCGAGCAATGCGGCGCAGTCAAATATAACTGTAGGCTATCTGCTTCCAAACGCAATAACCGTAGGCAAGAACAATTCATCCATAGCGTTTTCGGCATCAACATTCACGGTCAACGCAAACATCGCAAACATGATGGATTATATCACCGTTAACGTGTACCTAAGAAAGAACGGTGTAAATTTCACAACGATAAAGAGCGTTCAGTTATACGGGCCCGGAGCAAAAAGTGAAAACACAAGTATAACGTATGGTGTTGACGGAGTTGGAGCCGGGACGTATGATGTTTTTATAGAGATTACAAAAACCAATACCCTCGATACCGTGTCGTCGTACATATCAGCTTCAACTCTATCGTGGACTTACACTCAGGCTGGAATAAGATACTTCCAGTTCGGTGTTAACGGGATGATGGCTTTCTTTTCTGACAATCACTGGTATTTTACGGAAACGGGAGGGTTTGACCTGCGGGGAGCGACGAATATGCCAGGGGCGATGGCAAAAGGAAGAGTTTTATCCGGTGCAGCGAGGG
>CALLXO010000046.1 GCA_937875645.1 uncultured Clostridia bacterium | reverse complement strand
AACCTGCTGAATGTATTAGTAAACGTGAGTGATTATATAGGTTTAGATTATAAAAAACAATAGAAAAATTGTTTACATATTGAAAAGAGGCGATGATTGGTGTATAATGGAAAAATGGAGGGGAAAATGAAAAATAATTATTATTTTGAATCCTTTGACGGCAAAAAGATATATGTTCACGAATGGGCGGTGGATAATCCTGTAGGAGTGGTGCAGGTTGTACACGGCATGGCGGAGCACGGCGGCAGGTATGCTCCTTTAGCGCAGTATCTAAATGAGCAAGGTTATTTTGTTTTTGCTGACGATCACCGGGCGCACGGTAAAACAGACGAAAAAACTTTGGGTTACTGTGGCGGCAATATTTGGGAAGACACATTAAAAGATATTAAGCTACTTAACGAGCATTATAAAAAGAAATTTCCTGACAAAAAATATATGATAATAGGTCACAGTTACGGCAGTTTTTTAATGCAAGCCTATATTAGTAAATTTGACGGAATAAAGGGAAATCTTTTTGATGCTGTCGTGTTAAGCGGTAGCGCAAAAATGGACGGATTAGATATAAAACTCGGCAAAATTATTGCAAGTTTAGGCAAAGGCAATTCGCCTGCCCGCTTAATCAAAAAGATGAGTTTTGACGCATACAACAAAAAATTTAAAGAGGGTATTTTTGTTTCCTCCTTGCCTGACGAGTGCGAGCGCTACATTAGCGACCCCTTTTGCAACTTTGTTTGTAGCAAAAATTTTTATAAAAACTTTTTTAGCGGCTTGACAAAGCTTTACAAACAAGAGGCGTTAGATAAACTCAACAGAGATTTACCCATGCTTATTATTAGTGGAGAACAAGACCCTGTGGGCGATTATAAAAAATCAGTAACTCGGCTTTATCAAACATATTTGCGGCAGGGGGTTAAAAACATAGAGCTAATCACCTACCCCAATAACCGTCACGAAGTACTTAACGACATATCAAAGAAAGAAGCGTATCAAGCTATTTCTGATTTTTTAAGCAGCGTTAGCGTTAAACAACAAACAGCGTAAACGTTTATAAAAGCAAAAAACCACAGCAGCATTTTTGGAGTATCAAAGTGTTGCTGTTTTTTTGGCGTTTTAGAGTAAAAAAGATTGAACTAATTTTGTC
>CALLXO010000045.1 GCA_937875645.1 uncultured Clostridia bacterium | reverse complement strand
TAATTATGCCAACAATACTACTTACGGTCTCCCTTACGGAATATTAAAAAAGATAGAGATAGCACGCACACTTATGAGCGACCCGCAACTTATCATTTTGGACGAGCCTGCCGCCGGTTTAAATGAGAGCGAAACAGCGGAATTGGTAAAAATTATTCGTAAGATAAAGGCACATTATAACTGTACAATTTTACTTATCGAACACGATATGGGGCTTGTTATGGAGATATGCGACACGGTATGCGCAATAAATTTCGGCAAGCTTTTAGCAATAGGCACGCCGCAACAAATTCAAAAGGACGAAAACGTAGTTATTGCGTATTTAGGGGTAAAGGACGAATAATGAGCGATTATTTATTGTCGGTAAAAGGACTAAAAGTAAATTACGGCCCCATTTCCGCCGTTAAGGGTATCTCTCTAAACGTAAAGAAAGGCACTATTGTTGCGCTTCTTGGTGCAAATGGCGCAGGTAAAACGACTACTTTAAAGACAATTTCCGGGCTAATTAATCCTCTTGACGGCGAGATATTATTAGAGGGCGAGGACATAACAAAATTGCTGCCCTACCAGATTGCCAAAAGAGGAATTTCGCAATCCCCCGAAGGAAGGTTGGTGCTGTTAGGCTTATCGGTGGAGGAAAATTTGCGTGTGGGCGCATACTGTCAAAAATACAGAAGCATAATTGCTAACAATTATGAAAGAGTTTACAGCTTGTTTCCCATTTTAAAAGAGCGACGCAAACAGCAATCCAATACGTTAAGCGGCGGCGAACAGCAAATGCTTGCAATAGGGCGTGCATTAATGGCAAGCCCAAAATTGTTGTTACTTGATGAGCCTTCCTTGGGTTTAGCGCCTTTGATTATTAAGGAAATATTTTTGACATTAAAACGCATCAAAGAGGAGGGTACTACCATTTTAATGGTAGAGCAAAACGCATTGCAAACCTTAAATATAGCTGATTACGCTTATGTTTTAGAGTTGGGTACAATAAGTATTGAGGGAGTAGCGGACGAATTGATTAAAAACGAAAAATTAGTTGAAGCATATTTAGGCGGAAAGAAATAAAAAACACGGCAATAATCACTTTAATATTTGACGGAGGGAAAGACCTCAAAGGAGAAACGTAAATGAGAAAGACTTATACTTTGATTTTGTCGCTTATGTTGTGTGTTATTATGGTATTTACTCTTGCTGCTTGCGGGCAAAGAGGAGTACAAGGTATAACCGTTGACAGAAACGACAAAACAAAGGGCACAATTTTGGTAGGCAACACGGCAGCCTCATCAGGGGATTATGCTCAGGTAGGACAGCCTTTTAACGAGGGCGTTAAAGCTTATTTGCACGAATACAATCAAGCGGGAGGATATAAGCAAGACGATGTTACTTACAGCGTTAGATTGCAAACCTACGATGACGAATTCACTGCTTCCAAAGGCTTAACCTATACTCAAAAGCTTGTCGAACAAGATAAGGTTTTTGCCCTTTTGGGGCATTTTGGCACAAACACAGTAGGCGCTACTTTGGATTATATCCAGGAAAAAGGCGTGCCAATGTTTTATGCGGCAACAGGCATAAGCGCATTATACAATCCCAATGCAACGGGCAACGCGCGGCGCATTATGCCGGTACAGCCTATATACGAAGGGGAAGGCAGTGCTTTACTTGTAACAGCTTTTGCGCCTGAACCGGACGGTTTAGCTGCTACAAAAGTGGGAGTAATTTACAGCGATGACGATGCTGGACATGGCATAAGAGATGGCGTAGTAGCTCAAGCCGCCAAAATTAACAGAGCTAATGCAGTAGTATATCAAATGCTGTCCCCCTCTGCAACTGATGCGGAAACACAGGCAAGGGCGATAAAGGAAGCTAATTGTGACGTGGTAATAATTGCCGCTAACCAAGCGCCTTTAGAAATAATAGGCACAGGCTTAAAAACAGTAAATTATACCGGCAAAATGATAACTTCTTATGTAAATTCCAATGCAACAACGATGGGTTCTCTCGCTAACAAAGGCATCATTACGCAAGAGCGACCAATGTATGCTACTGGTTGGCTTAACATTGTCGACCCCGAAGGTCAAAGCGGTTTTTCCGCTGACTATTGGCAATTTGCAGCTACCATGAACACTTACGAACAATTCAAACAAAACAAAGCAGGAGACACAAGCGTTTACAGTCCCTATGCCGCAAACGCTTATGCGATGGCGGGATATATTGCAGCTAATATGTTCTGTCAGGTGTTAGACAGAGTAGAAGCGTCAGGAGAGAAACTAACTTGGGCAAACTTTGTCGATTATGCCGAAGAGGGACCAATCAATATCCCCATGGGTGAATCAATTGACTATTCGCAAGGTAAACGTACCGGCGTAACATCGCTATCTTTGAGTAGTTACACTTGGGATTATACTACTATTACGGATGGTGGCACTACCACTTACAGTTCGACGGCGCCTTTGGTAAGAGGTAGTGCCCCCATCCGTAATAGTAGTATAATCCC
>CALLXO010000044.1 GCA_937875645.1 uncultured Clostridia bacterium | reverse complement strand
GCAAGTAAGTCAATATTGTAGGCCTCCATATTCACAGGAATATAGCCGATAGATTGCGCCGCATCCAACAAAAACTTTACACCTCGTTTTTTGCATACTTGGCCAATAGCTTCGGCATCAATAGTTGCACCGGTAACGTTGCTTACGTGCGAAAGCACCACTATACTTGTGTTGGGCGTAATAGCTGCTTCGACAGCTTGCGCACTTATTACAAGGTTTTCGTCAGGATTAATGATATTCAGCTTAATAAACCCTTTTTCCTGCAACCGATGCAAAGGACGCATTACAGAGTTATGTTCTAAAGCAGAAGTTACGATGTTTTCGCCTTTAGAACGTATGCTGCCAAGTATTGCTAAGTTTAGAGCATCGGTACAATTTAAACCGAACACAACGTTTAACGGATTATTTAAACGAACCAGCTCGGCAATTTTGCGTCTTGTAGATAGTATTTTTTCTGACAAGGCAGTAGTGAGCGCATTAAAGCTTCGGTTTGGATTTACCGAATAGCGAGTGATTGCTTCTAAAACCGTTTCCGCTACTTCTTGCGGCTTAAAAAAGGTTGTGGCGGCATTATCAAAATAAATCAACGGCGTTTCCCCCTAACACATTTTTTAAAATGCTTCCGTATAGTATATTATGGGCGTGCGGCCCTTTATACATATTGCAAAAGGAGAATTTATGACTTATTTATTCGTGGCGTTCCGCAGCCGCTCCGCCGCCGCCCTTGCCTATAATAAACTGTCTACCTTAGGAGTAATTTGCTCGATAATGAGCACTCCTTCAGCGGCAAATGTCGGCTGCGGACTGAGTATAAAATTTAATGAGCAAAGTATCAATGCAGTGCATTCTGTTTGCGGCAGCGTTAATAACTGTGCGGGATTTTTTCGTTGTGTTCAGGCAAACGGAAAAACATTTATTACGAGGCTTTAACAATAAGCTTTTAAAACGTGTACAATTATTGTTTTTGTTGTATAATAAAACAGTGTACGATAAAATAAAGAAAATACTAAAAAAACTTGCAGAGGATTTCCCCAATGCTAAGAGTGAACTGAAATATAACAACCCTTTTGAGCTTATCGTTGCTGTTATTCTTTCTGCACAATGCACGGACGAAAGGGTAAACAAAATAACCCCCTCTTTGTTTAAGTTGGCAGATACACCGCAAAAAATGGCGGCGATAGACATTGAGCAGTTAGAAGAAGTAATTTTCAGTTGCGGTTTTTATCATTCTAAAGCTAAATACATTAAGCTTATGTCGCAGGAATTAATAGACCGCTTTGGGGGGAAAGTTCCCGATAATTTACCTGACCTTATGAGTTTAAAAGGTGTGGGTCGCAAAACTGCCAACGTAGTTTTTGCGGTGGCTTTTGGCGGACAAGCCATCGCCGTGGATACACATGTTTTTAGGGTAAGCAACAGGTTGGGGATTACGCACGCAAAAACCGTTTTGGAAACAGAAAAGCAGCTAATGGCGGCGGTAGACCAAAACTTGTGGAGTAAAAGTCATCATTATTTGCTCCTGCATGGCAGGTATGTCTGTAAAAGTGCAAAACCAAAATGCAGTCAATGCAGCGTAAAGAGTTTTTGCGAGTATTATGCAAATAGAAATTGAATTAAAAGGTGAACTATGTTTATAGATAAAGTTAGAATTTATATCAAAGCAGGCAACGGCGGAAACGGCGCAGTAAGTTTTCATACCGAAAAATTTATTCCTAACGGCGGACCAGACGGCGGCGACGGCGGCAAGGGAGGGGACGTAGTTTTTGTGGCGTGTGAATCGTTAAATACCCTAAACAAATTTTATTATCAAAAGCATTTTAGGGCAGCAAACGGAGCAAACGGTAGCGGCAAAAAGTGTTATGGCAGACAGGGCAAGGATACTATTGTTGAAGTACCGGTAGGTACGCTTATCCGTGATGTGGAAACAAATTTGCTGATGGCGGACCTTAACGAAAAGGGAAAAAGCGCAGTTATCATGCGGGGCGGCATAGGTGGCAAGGGCAACAGTCATTTTGCAACGTCACGACGCCAAGCGCCTCGTTTTAGTCAGCACGGCGCACAAACGGAGGAAAAAATGGTGGAGCTTGAGCTAAAGCTTATAGCCGATGTGGGATTGATTGGTTTCCCCAATGTTGGCAAAAGCACCTTTTTGTCTGTTGTAAGTCAAGCACGACCAAGAATTGCCAATTACCATTTTACTACTCTCAATCCAAATTTAGGCGTTGTTTCTTACGGTGACGAGAGTTTTGTTATGGCGGATATACCGGGGTTAATTGAAGGCGCAAGCGAAGGAGCGGGATTAGGTCGCAAATTTTTGCGGCATATAGAGCGCACTCG
>CALLXO010000043.1 GCA_937875645.1 uncultured Clostridia bacterium | reverse complement strand
AAACCCACTGATTTGCCGCTGCAAACTAAACGTGTACTGGGATATCTTGCCCTTATGCTATCAACAAAGGGGGTATTATTAAGTATGGCGTTGCCTGTAATGTCGTCAGACAAGCCGTAACCGTCCATAATAATCAATGCTGTAAATTTATCTTTCATTTTTCCTCAACTGCTCTTATTATTGCCGCAAATTTTTCTGCCGATAAACTTGCCCCGCCTATAAGTCCTCCGTCGATGTCGGGCATATTTAACAGACTAAAAGCGTTGGCATCGTTCATACTGCCGCCGTACAAAATATAAACTTTTTGTGCCACATCTTCGCCGTAAAGAGAAGCTATTTGTTTGCGCACAAATTTTATAGTATCCTGCGCCTCTTTTGCAGAAGCCGTCACACCTGTGCCTATTGCCCATATAGGCTCATAAGCAAAAACAATTTTTTGCGCCTCTTCTGCCGTTATTTCCTTTAAACCTTGCTCTAATTGTGTCGCCAAAAACGCTTCTGTCACGCCCTGCTCGCGCTGATTCAAACTTTCGCCAATGCACATAATGGGTGTTAAGCCGGCATTTAAAGCGGCTTTTAGCTTGCCATTTACTGTCTCGTCCGTATCGTTAAAATATTGACGACGTTCGCTGTGACCCACAATAACATAAGTTACCTCCGCTTCGCTAAGCATATTTGCGGAAATTTCTCCGGTGTATGCTCCCGAATTTTTCCAATGTACATTTTGCGCGCCCAACGACACATTGCTTTTTTTTAGCAATTGTCCTGCCGCATAAATATCCGTAAAGGGCACACATACCACCACGCTGTTAGGCGTGTCTTTAATCAACGGCAGAAGTTTTGTCAGTAAGCTTTTGGTTTCGCTTACGGAGTTGTTCATCTTCCAGTTTCCGGCAATTAACTTATTTTTCATTTTCTTTCCTTCAAATTCATTTATTGTTAAGACAATCGATGCCGGGCAAAACCAGTCCTTCTAAAAACTCCAAACTGGCACCCCCTCCCGTTGACACGTGCGTTATTTTATTTTTAAAGCCCATTTGTGTGACCGCCGCTGCGCTGTCGCCGCCCCCTACGATGCTTACGCATTCTGTATTGTCCGCTAAAGCCTTAGCTATATTGTACGTACCATGTGAAAAATTGCTCATCTCAAAAACGCCCATTGGTCCGTTCCAAATAACTGTTTTTGCCTTTTTTATAATGGCGCAATAAACTGACGACGTCAGAGGCCCTATATCCATACCCATCATGTCCGTTGGAAGTCCGCTACTGTCCATAGCGGTAAAGTGCGCATCGTTACTAAAACGGTCGGCAACTACTGTGTCCACAGGCAACATAAAATTAACGCTTTTTTCCCTTGCTTTGGCAATAAGCTCTTTTGCCAACTCAACTTTTTCGAACTCGCAAATGGATGTGCCTATTTCGTAACCCAATGCCTTAAAAAAAGTATATGCCATGCCGCCGCCTATCAAGATATAGTCAGCTTTATCAAGCAGATTTTTTATAACGCCTATCTTATCGCTGACTTTTGCGCCGCCCAAAATAACAACAAAGGGACGCTCGGGAGAAGAAAGTGCCTTGCCCATAATCTCTACTTCACGGGAAATTAAAAATCCACTTACTGCTACAGGCACATATTTTGCAATACCCGCTGTGCTTGCGTGCGCGCGGTGTGCTGTACCAAAAGCATCATTTACATAAACGTCGCAAAGTTCTGCCAATTGTTTGCTAAACTCGTCATCGTTAGCTTCCTCGCCTTTAACAAAACGGGTATTTTCCAGTAGCATTACTTCGCCGTTTTCTAAACTGTCCGCCATTTGTTTGACGCTTTCCCCTACAACATCCTCCGCCATTTTTACCGGCTTACCCAACAGTTTCGAAAAAGTAACGGCGACAGGAGCAAGGCTAAATTCCTCTTTATAAACACCTTTGGGGCGTCCGAGGTGACTTGCCAAAATTATCCGTGCGCCTTTTTCTATAAGATAATTTACCGTAGGCAATGTGCCCAATAAGCGGGTATTATCGGTAACGTTTTTTTGTTCATCAAGCGGAACGTTAAAATCCACTCGCACCAAACATCTTTTTCCAAAAACGTCTATATCGGTAATGCTCTTTTTCATTTTTAAATTCTCCTTACGCCTTTTGTTTATTTTGCGCATTTGGCGTATTATTAAATTTTACCTGACTTATTTCGTCGAGTTTTCAGCAAAATACTGTCAAGTATATTTCAAATAAACTCTATGATATTTTACTCTACTTAACTAAAAGTGTCAAACAAATGCTTGCTTTAAGCTTGCTCTCTTTATTCTTGATACACTTTGCCTTTTTCTCCTTAATTATTAACAAAATTGTCTTCATAATTTTCTTTTATAAACCAAAACGCCACAAATAATGGCGTTTTAGTACTTTGTATATTACTTAACAAACTTACCTTAGCTTTTTTATCGTGATAGCTTGGTTAAGCCGTTCTGCTATAAAATCCTGCATTCTTTTAACTACTGTTGCGTGTTCCTTATTATTCAAACGTCAGCCTCCGTTTGAGATTATAATAGCTTTACTGATTATTTTCTTGACTTGTATTGCTTATTTTTAAAAAAATGTTTAATTCATTTATAATACTCAAAGTGTCTTTTTTTTGCATTATTATATTAATAACTTCCTTATTATTGCGCATACCTTTTACATAATTTACTATATGTTTTTTTATATCGTTGGCAACAATACGATCGGGATAAATTTTTAGCAAAGTGTTTATGTGTAATGTTACCGCCTCTAAAATATCAAAATTGTATTCTTTGTTTTGCAGTTGACAAAAAATATACGGTTTGCCTATTGCTCCCCTCCCCACGGCAACGCCATAACAACCTGTCTGGTTTTTTATATTTAAGTAACTTTCTCTGTCTGTTACGTCACCGTTAGCAAAAACGGGAATAGTTACAGCTTTAACCGCTGATGCTATTGCCGCATAATCTGCTTTGCCAAAAAACTGTTGACTGCTTGTCCTGCCGTGTACGGTGATATAATCGGCGCCGTTGTCTGCGCACATTTTTGCAAAGTCTGCCGCTGTGTTTTTATTTATGTATCCCTTTCTAAACTTAACGGATACTAATTTATCTGTATTGTCCTTGACTGCTCTAATAATTTTAGCGGCTTTATCCATGTCTTCCATTAAGGCGCATCCTTCGCCGTTACTGATTATTTTGCGTTGCGGACAGCCCATATTTATGTCAATTGCATCAAAAGGCGCAAGACAACCAAACTTAATCACTTGCGCAAAAACATCAGCCTCGCTGCCGAAAAGTTGCGCCGCTTTAAAACCGCTTTCGTCATTAAACAGCAATACCTTTGTGTTGGGATTTTTATATAAAAGAGCCTTTGCCGACACCATTTCTGTGACGGTAATACCGCAACCGTACATTTTTGCTAATTTTCTGAATCCAGCATCGGTATAACCCGCTAACGGCGACAGCATAAGCGTAGGTAAATTATTCACTCAGCGCCTCTTTTGCTTGATTCCAAAGCTTGTCCGTTTGGGAAAAACTTGCCTCTTCAAATTTTATTCCTTGTTTATTAAGTTCTTTTTCTATATACTCAAAACGGCGGATAAACCTGTTTGTGGTGGAGTTTAGCGCAATTTCCGGCGATATATTCAAAAATCTGCATAAGTTTACTATACTAAAAATCAAATCGCCTATTTCGTTTTGAGTGGCTGTTTTGTCTTGTGTTTTGTAAGCTTGTAACGTTTCCGATACTTCTTCAATGCATTTTTCTACAACTTGACTTCTTTCCGTCCAATCAAATCCGGCTTTAGCGGCACGTTTTTGCACCTTAATGCTGCGCATTAATGACGGCATACCACAGGGCACGTCTTTTAAATTTTGCGTATGCGTTAAAAAGCTTTTTTCCTTAGCTTTATTTGCTTCCCAAACGGAAAGCGCCTGCATGCCGTCTGTTGCTTTATCGCTACCAAAAATATGCGTATGACGTGTAATAAGTTTTGTGCTTAAAACGTCAAAAACGTTTTGAGCGTTGAGCAAGTTTTCCTCCTCCGCCATCAAAATGTAAAACACGCTTTGAAGCAACAAATCGCCTATTTCTTCCGTTATTTTTTTGCTGTCCCCTGACTCGACAGCGTCTACAAGCTCATATGCTTCCTCAATAGTATTTGCTCTTATGCTAAGTAGCGTTTGCGCCCTGTCCCAAGCACACCCCTTGTCACTGCGCAAATGCTTTAATATATTAACCACATCTAAAAAACCAAACTTTTTTTTATTTAAAAAACCCTGTTTGGGCACAAAAACTGCTTCTAAAGTCAAATTCGGCAAATCTTTAAGGCAAGTAGCCCTCCACTTGCCTTCGTTAAAAATATATACTTCAATATTTTCGTTAAAATAAGCTGTTAGACGCTCTTTAAAATTCTTTTGTGTATCCACTATAAGCAAATCATAATTCGTATCTAAAAATAATTCATCACCTTTTACCGTCAAATATGACGCACTGTCAATCGGCGGTAATACCTGTTTTTGCATGCTTTTTTCCCCTGTAAATGTATTTTGATATTTGCTTAGGCGATAGGCCTTCAAACACTTTTAGTACCAAAACTGCGGCGGCATATACTACTACAGCAATGACAATAACTAAAATAGTGCCCCTTATGCTATTTACAAAATCCGCCGCTGTCACGCTAAAAAGCACAATAGGCACTGACATAATTAGACAACACAAAAGCGGCTTTGTAAATACAGGATAAATATTTATCCGTATCTTAAACTTACTGCCTAAATATATAGCGCAGACGGTTACGTAAACAAAATAGCACAAAAGCAGCGAAAAAGCAACTGCGAAAATATTAACGGCGGGATTAGGCAACAAAAAAATACTGAATACCGTTTTTATCGCTATGGATATCGTCAAAAAAGCAAGTGAAACAAATTCCTTCCCTAACCCTTGCAAAATTGAAGTAATAGTGCCCGAATAACTCAACAATAATGTGCCTAGTGCTGTTACCATAAGCAGTTGTGCGCTTAAAACAACGTCGCTACTTGGCAGTGCAGAATACAAAAGTTTTATTATGGGGCGGCTTAACAGCAAAAAACCAACTACACAGGGCATAACGATAACGTTATTAAGTTTTAAAGCCATACCAATTTTATGGTTGATGGAGTCCAAATTCCTTTTAGCGGCAGAACCGCTAATGCTGGGCAAAATCGCCGCCGCTATCCCTCCCGCTAAAATAACAGGCATGGCATAAAGCGAATGCACCGGTCCGCTCCATATCCCATACATTCGAGTTGCTTCGTTGGATATAAGGTTAAGTATTAAACTGCTATCTATTAATTGAGATAAGGGCAACAACACGCCGCCTAAGGTAACAGGAATTGCCGTTTTAAACAGTCTTCCGTAAATGATTTTTTTGCTGGTAACAGGCGTCATGCAAACAGTATTTTCCTTTTTTACAAAAAACGCTATCAAATACACCAAAAGCGCTACAATCTCAGAAGCGGTAACGGCAAAAACGGAAGCATTGACGGCTTTTATTTGGTCAGGCATATATCTGTACGCTAATGCCAAACCCAAAACAAGCTTGACTACTTGTTCGGCAACAAGGCTTATTGCCGTCGGTTGCATTTTCATCTGTCCCTGAAAATACCCTTTTAAAGCACTGGAAAGGCATACAAGTATAATTGCAGGGCTTAATATTTTATAAGCCATCGCTGCTTGAATATTGCCTTGAACAGCGGCAATTTTATCGGAAAAAACATAGAGTAAAATAGTAAACAATGCACCTGCGCTGCCCAAAATCACCAGCGAGCATTTTAATATGCGTTTGCAGTCAGAACAATAATTTAATTCATGAGCACGCGCAATCTCCTTGCTGACAGCAACAGTAAAGCCCATACTGATAGTAATAAGCAGTGTATAAAGCGGAAAAACAAGCTGATACAGCCCCATAGCATAAGTGCCTAATAGATTTGTCAACGGTATGCGGTAAACAGCCCCGAGGATTTTAGCAAGTAGTCCGCCTGCTGTAAGTATCAGCGCACCCGTTAAAAAGGAGTTGTTACTCGTTTTTTTTTCGCTCTTAATCATATTTTTAATATATGTAAAAATTGCCGATTTAAGCGGAATTTCGACAAAATTTGACAGATATATAAAAGTATTTTAAGCATATAAAAAGCGGGCAAAATCGCCCGCTGTACTCCGATACAGGGTAAAACGATAAAGTCAAGCGTTAAACTAAACGCTAATCAGCAATACTGATAAAAAGACGAAACCGTTTTACCTATATCGGTAAGTATAGTATTATTCAAGATTTAAAAATAATACATTCTTTCGCAAAAAAATTTGCCCTTTTTAGAGCAAATTTCTGTTTTTACATTAATCTAATTTCCATTCGATTTTAAAGCCGTATTCCTTAAGTAGTTTTTTAAGGTTTTTATTGACTACTTTTATCTTACCTTCGTCAAAGTATCTGTCAATAATAAGCTGAAACCTTTCGGTGTAAATGTCCGCTTTAACATCGTCATAAAAAGCACGGAAGAAACGATAAGTGGCAGTGTTTGTTGTGTACAGCTCTTTTAGGTCGCTAAAATCAAAAATATCGGCAGTTACATAACCGCTAAAATACACTATATGCACGCCAAAATCAGTGACAGCAATTTGCACATCTCCTAAGCCTTCCTTTATTGCCTCACGTCCAGCGGCAGAGAATTCCTTCACCCAACTGTCCGCTTTACCTGCTTTGTCCGGCTCATTAACTCTTAAAACGTAATCGTACGCTTTGCCCTGCATGCCAGGATCTTCGTTGTACTTATCTATAAGACGGTCAAATTCCTCATTGCGTAAACTTATATTGGTATTAGACGGTAAATTATTTATAGCGTTGCTTAATACTGTATTTTCCGCAAATTTTACCTGCCCATTATCTAACGTAAAAATATTTTCGAGTTTTGTTGTGTATTCGCCTTCGTCATTCTTTTGGGAGGTGTAATCAGTCGCTACCAACTGCGTTGCAAGCTGATTGCGGAAATTAATATAAACCTCGCTGTTTTTGCCAAAACGCTCAAAGTTTGCAAGCTGTTCCTTTTGTTCGTCAGTAAATTGCACCAATAAGTTTTTTATATAAGCGTATTGGTTTTGGTATTGCTGCGGTACAAAATACACAAAGCTGTCTTTGTTTAAACTGCCTACTTCGTCAACAAATTTGGAAGGATAAAGTGCGTAATACTCTTGTTTTGCTGCTATAATATTGTCCAACTTGTTTTGCAGCCTTGCAATGACATCGTTTGTTTCGATATCCTTATATTTGTTTACCATGTACTCTTGCGTGAGACGGGTAAAAATAGTGCTGTTTAACTGATAATCTAAAAATTCCGCTAAAGACCATCCAAAATAATTTGTTTTTACCGAGCGGGTCAGGCTGTTTAGCGCCGCTTTCTGTGCTGTGACAAATTCCTTAGCGGAAATTTGCTTATACCCTTCCTCATCTTCTTCGATACCTTCCTCTTGTTTAATGCGTTTGTTTAACCTCGTTAAAAGGGGAGAGACCTTTTCGTCCTCTTCCTCAAAAACATAGGTATTAACCATAGATTCAAAGGAAGTATAATCGCAGTCCTTATATAAAGCTAACTCATCATTAACCTTTTGGATATCGTCTTCAAAATCGGCGTCCGTTAGTGCTCCCTCATAAATGTTGTAATCATCCAAAACGTTTATTAAGCGCTCTTCCTCCTCCGTCGGATCGTCAAAAGTATATCTGTTACCTAACTCCGTCTCCACAAGGCTGTTGAGGCTGTCATAAAGAGATTTGCGAACATTTTTTAACAATAACTCAACATCGTCTGCATCAAGCAGGTACTGAGCAGCCTCATATTTAAGCGCAACGGTGTCGTAGGGCTCATTTTGCTCCACGCCTGTCCAATTGGAAGCTGCAACTTCCTTTTTTATTGTGTCAAAAATAATATAATTCATCAACAGTTGGTTGCCTAAAGAATTCCATACTGTTTGTGCGTCATAGCCGTTTTGTACGTATTGATACATCGTGTTGTTGTAAAAATCAATAAAATCGCCTACTGTAATTTCGACATCGCCTACAGTGATTGCAGTATCAGAGCGGTAACGTTGATTATTTAAGACAAATAAAGAACATCCTGCTAGCATTGCGGCAGTCAACACTACCACCAATATTAAGGATGTGATGCGAGTAATCTTTTTAGTCATATTAGTCTCCTGTAATTAGCTACGGGTAAATGACATTCCCGTATACCAAAAAATTATACAATACATTTGCAAATTTTGCAAGTATCAGCGGGTATTTTGTGGCAGTAAAGCAACAAAATTTTTGATTTGGTTTATATATTGCCGCCGTAAAAATCAAATAAAACAGCTAACTCACGTGAGGTATCCAGTTTGCATATAGATTTATACGCCGCTAATGCGTCAAAAACTTCCTTTTGAGTCAGTCGATCGCGATTTACAAAACACAGCTTTGCATGTTTAGCATCAATTACAACGTTAGAGAGTCCCGCTTTGTTTGCTATACTTTTAATTAATGCAATATCAATAAGGCGTTTCGTTTCTTCCGGCAC
>CALLXO010000042.1 GCA_937875645.1 uncultured Clostridia bacterium | reverse complement strand
ATACACAGATAAGGTGGAATCCTTCGGTTTAGACGAGTGTTGGTTGGACGTTACCAACAGCGCCAACATTTTTGGCGACGGAAAAAAAATAGCCGACGAAATTCGTCAAAGAGTAAAAAAAGATACGGGCATGACTATTTCGGTGGGAGTTTCCTTCAATAAAATTTTTGCAAAACTAGGTAGTGACTTAAAAAAGCCCGATGCCACAACGGAAATCACAAGGCAAAATTTTAAGGAAATAGTATGGAAACTGCCAGTGGACGCTATGCTTATGATTGGCAAGCGCACTCGGACAAAACTGGCAAAATTTAATATTTTCACTTTGGGCGAATTGGCCATTTCAGACGAACAGCTAATGAAATATGTGTTTGGGATAAACGGCGTAAAGATTAAACAATGGGCGATGGGTAACGATCAAAGTATTGTTATGCAAACAGAAACAGAGTTGCCTATTAAGTCGGTAGGTCACAGCACAACCACAATTGTTGATGTAAGCGATTATTATACCGCTAAGCAGGTGCTGTGGTATCTTTCCGATATGGTGGCGCTAAGGCTGCGTGAATACGGTTTTAAAGCTAATGGTGTTCAGGTAAGCATACGTTACAATAATCTTGAATTTGTCACCAAACAGAAGACATTACCTAATAGCACCTTTGACGGGGGCGAACTTGCCAAAACGGGTTATAGCCTACTTAAGGAAATTTGGGGCGGACCTAACGATTTGGCTTTGCGGCTCATTGGCATAAGTGCATTTAATTTGTCTGTCGTTGCTCAAAACACACAAGAGGATTTTTTTGACAACAAAAATGAAGAAAAACAAGAAACTTTAAATTTTACGGTAGACAAAATACGCAAAAAATACGGGTTTAACAGTATGCTAAAAGGTACGCTTTTAAACAACAGCGTTATGACAGATAAAGCCCCCATTGAGGATACGGAATTTTTACCCTTTAAAAAACTGACTTAAAATTTTAAAAATTAGGCCGTAAAGGCACATAAGGTGCTAAATACCTAAAAAAATACTGAAATTTTAAAAGAATATCCGTTATAATAAGGGAATACGCAATTGTATTCCCTTATTTAAAAACAAAAATTAATAGTGATTTCCTCTAAACTGCAGGAAAGGCTTTTTGTGCCTTTCGTGCAAGTTTAGGAGGAGGAAAAGAAACGATGCGCAAAATCTACCAGACAGTAGGTACGCCTTCGAGATAATACCAATAATCGCCTTCGCCAACAGGCTCTGTTTCGGAATAATAATAGCGTGCTACAGTGTTTAAGGTGTCATTAAGGTCTCCTATTGTAATAGCTGCCCAAGCTGTTGCATCGCCTTTGTAATAAATTGCAGCAATTACTGTTGCGCCATTAAATATATTTGATCCTATTGTTTCCACTCCGCTGCCAATAACAACGCTGGTTAAAGCGGAGCACAGTCTAAATATTTCGTTGCCTATGCTTGTTACGCTATCCGCTATTATTATGCTTGTAATTTGTTTGCAACCATTAAATGCTCTGTTTGGTAAACTTATAATACCTTCGGGAACGGTCACCGTACCGGCTTTTGCTACCGGACACAATACCAAAGTTTTTGCAACTTCGTCATACAGAATACCATCTGCGGAAAAATATTGAGTATTTTCATCACTGACATTTATTTCAGCTAATGCATCACAGCTTCCAAAAGCGTCTGCAGCTAAAGTAGTTAAGCCGATGCCAATATTAACAGTAGTAAGCTTTGTGCAGAAGTAAAATGCCATAGAATCTATACTTGTGACGCTGTCAGGCAAAGTGACAGTAACAAGAGCTGTCGAAGCGAAAGCTTTTTCGCTGATACTAATTATTCCGCTGCCAAAGACAACACTTACCAATGTGCTGCAAGAACTAAAAGCTTCGGTTCCGATAGTCGTTACGCTGTCGGGTAGTATTATTTCTGTTATCTTTTTATTATTTTTGAATGCACTATTGCCAATGCTTGTCACGCTGTTGCCTAAGGTAACATTTTCAAGAGCTGTGGATCCATAAAATGCTTGATCTCCAATGCTTGTGACACTGTCGGATATTATTACGCTTGTAATTAATTTACAATTATAAAATGCCTTGTCGGGTAAGCTTACAATTCCTTCGGGAACAGTAACAGCACCTGATTTTGCTACAGGACACAAGAGCAAAGTATTTGCTAATTTATCGTACAAAATTTCGTCATACGAAAAATAGTTTTCGTTACTTTCATTAACATTTATTGCTGCTAATGCAGAGCAACTTCCAAATGCGTTAGCAAGAGTCGTAAGACCGCTACCTAAATTAACAGTAGTAAGCTTTGCGCATAAGTAAAAAGCATTAACCCCTATGCTTGTAACGCTGTCAGGCAAAGTGACAGTAACAAGATCTGTCGAAGCGAAAGCATTATCGCCAAGACTAATCAATCCATTGCCAAAGATAACATTAGCCAATGCACTAC
>CALLXO010000041.1 GCA_937875645.1 uncultured Clostridia bacterium | reverse complement strand
AATAGTTAGTATAGTTGGGGCAATTGTAGGTTGTTGGCTATGCCGTTTTATGTAATAATAATTAGTAAAACAGTACAGTCTAATATTGATTTGGTAATAATCACGAGGGCTTTGGCTTGAAGTCATTATGTTGACAAAAATGCAGTATGCTGATATAATCTGTTTCACTTCACATTAATATGATGAAAATTAAAGGACAACAAAATAAAATTTATTGGTTAAATGCAACATGCCTTTTTCTTGCTATAGCCTTTCTTTTTTGCATTTTTTTACCTATAATAAAGCACTTTAAAGCAGAAGAGCCGTCATTAGGATTAGGAAATTATACAGGAAATGACATAATAAGCGGCGGATTGTACGATATAAAAAAGGATACAATAGGCGAAGACAATTTATATGTTAAGTACGAAAAAATGACATCAAAAGCGCAGGAGTATTACGTTACCTTTATAGCTGTTCAGCAAGGCAATTTAGGTAGTATATCGGCACTATTTTTACTTATTACACAAATATTTGCCGCTCTTTTGGCAGCAAGTTGGCTATTTCCTGTTTTAACGCAAAAAGATACGACGATAATCTGCGCAATTATTAGCGCAGTTACAACCGTTCTTACAATTGTCACCGCTTTTCTTTTTGCTTCTTTAACAAATTATACAAAGATAGAAGGAAGACCATTGTTAAGCTTTGAAGTAAATATAAGTTGGGGTATGATTCTTATGTTAGTATTTAGCATACTGCTTTCAATAGCTTCTTTTTACGCTTTAGCTAAAAAGGTGAAAAGATGTTAAATTACACACCTTTATCTTTATGGAAGGACTTTGATCCAACTAAACAGCCTCTTGATACTCTTTTATTAAAAAGCAACGAAAGTGAAGGAATCAACGTCAGTTGGTACACTTATTGCGGCAGAAGCATTGAAAAACAAAAGAGCCGTGTTTTAGTTGCTGTTGCACAAAAAATCCATACAAAAAGTCCTCAACCGATTATAATTGTTATAGACCCATTTAATCGCATTGACACACAACGATTGGTTTATTGGGCAAAATTAGGGTACACCGCTTTATCCATTGATTACTTAGGGGAGAGCGATGAGCACGAAGGGCTTATGACCATTTATCCTTTTTCCTTAGATTATTCAAATTATAATAATGCAAAAAATAATTTAAAAAGCGTTCAAGACGATGCACAGCGCACCTGTTGGTACGAATGGACACTAAACACCCGCCGCGCAGTAACTTTTGCCCAAACTTTAAATAACGTCAATTCACAAAAAATAGGGATTTATAGTGTTTGCGAAGGCAACATTATCGCTGTTATGACTTTAGCAATGGACAGTAGAGTCACAGCAGGAGCTGTTTTATACGGAAACTTATGGGAAGACGTTGAGCCAATAGATACATCAAATATAAAAGATACAACTAAAACGGAAGAACTCGCTTTTAAAGTGGAGCAAAGCCGAAGCAATGACGAATGGCTTGCGGCAATAAGTCCTCAAAGCTATTTAAGTTACATCAAACAGCCTTTTTATACTTGCGTTGGCACAAACAGTACAAACACAGATATGGACAATACTTATGATTGTCTTTTAAGGATGGGCAACAACAAAAGCGGCACCGTTCTTTTTGCTCCTCGCATGATGGACAGCATGCCCTCTAATTATACCAGCAATCTCGAAAAATGGTTTTCTGTACAGTTAAACGATAACGATAACAGTTTTTTAAGCGTTGATTTTTCCATATCGGCAACTTGCCGTGAGGGTCAAATATATATTCAAGCAAACAGCAAAATATCCGATTACCATAAAGCTGTCCTCTATTACAGCCGAAACCGCGTGGGGACGGAAAGTTCTCGCAACTGGGCGGAGGAAGAAATGGTTAAAGAGGCGGAAGTATTATGCGCTCCCCTTTCTATTTATAGTGCAGATACCCCTATTGTCGCTTTTTGCAATTTGACCTCTAAAAATGGAGTTAACGTAAGTAGTAACTTGCTCAAATTTATCCCCAGTAAACCTTTTGATCAAGAGCAACTCGTAATCGAGCGCCGCTCCCCTATTGTTTATGACAATAAACAGGGTTTGGCAGAATTTACCACGATGAATATAAACGGCACCCAAACAACGGAATTTATTGATAAGCATCCTCTGGCTATTACTACAGGAGCATACGGCATTAGCGGTATTTGCGGTACAAATATGGGTAGTTTTGTTGTATGTGACGATAAAATAACGTATAATGAAAATAGCCTTTTGATGTTGGATGCATACAGCCGCACCGAGCAGGAATTAAATATTTATCTAATATATAGCTGGGGTGAAGACAATCAGACAGAATATAAACATACCTTAAAACTTACAGGCGGTGAGGTATGGCAAAAAATTGTATTAAAGGCGCAGGACTTTAAAGACGTAAATACAAACAAGCCTGCAATTATGAAAGATATTCGAGCAATTTATTTTTCCTCAACAGAGGAAGTAATATTAAATAATATATTGTTTAATTAGTTATCTATTGCTTTTTAGGACGGTAATTATTAATTATGGAAAAAGACACTAACAAAAAAAATAAACGCAAATTGCTTTTGACGTATTTATTTGGAGCAATACTAATTGCAGTGTTTTTTTTGTTGTCTCTTGGGTTAAAAAAATATATTTTTAGCAATTATAAAGTGTTGCAAAGCAGTATGGAGCCTTCCTTTTATCAAGACGATGTTGTGTGGGTAAATAAGCTGAAAAAACCTGATTACGGCGATGTTATATTAATTAATCATGACGGTTTTGAGGCAGCTACGCTAATAAAGCGTGCAGTGGGATTTGGCGGTGACTTATTATGGGTGGAACAAAATGACAACCAAAATTCCTATTACTTATGCCGAAAAAGGAAAAACAGTGAGACAATCGAAAGACTGACAGAAGAAGCATATAAGGGCAAGGTTGTTGACAAAATGTCAAGTAGTCTTATCTTAAACAACTTTGGACATAATGCAATAGGAGAGGAAAACGCCTATACAGTACCCGAAAACAGAGTATATTGTTTAGGGGACAACCGCAACGTGAGTTTAGACAGCCGCGCTTACGGCGCTTTTAGCGAAAATGACGTTTTGGGCGTGGTTGTAGGCAAGGGTATGGCTGCTATATGGTGGATTATGGGGACAGGAATATTCCTGCTGATAGTGTTTGCGGTAGTGTCCATAATTCCGCAAAAAAAGTCTAAAAATGATGCTTCGGTGATGGAGAACGCCGATGAGAGTAGTTAATTTAAGCGTAAAAAATTTCAGAAACCTTTACGAACAAAGTATATCCTTTGAAAAGGGCTTAAATGTTATAACTGGCCAAAATGCACAAGGCAAAACCAACCTTATGGAAAGTATTTATTTGTGCAGTTTAGGCAAAAGCCCCCGCACCGAAAAGCATAAGGATATGATAAATTACCAAAAGGACTTTGCTCGTGTATCAACAGCGTTTAACAGTCGTTTTGGAGATGCGGAAATTTCCGTTGTGCTGTATAAAAACAAAAAAAAGAGTGTATCCGTTAATAGTATTCCTATATTAAAAACGGGGGAAATGTTAGGATATTTTAATACAGTTTACTTTAGCCCTGACGAAATACGTCTTATTAAAGCCTCCCCCGATTATCGACGGCGTTTTATGGATATTGATTTATCCCAAACAGACAAAAATTATTTTTATTCGCTTGTTTCTTTCAACAAGATATTAGCTCAGCGCAATTCTCTTTTAAAATCATCAAACAATATAGACAGCTTAAAAGATATGCTTTTTGTATGGGATACGCAATTGGCTTTAGAATGTGCGCGGACAGTATATAAGCGGCAGGCTTTTTGCAACACTTTAAAGGACTTTGCGGCGGATGCGCATTTAAGGGTAAGCGGCGGTAAGGAAAAATTAGAGTTGACGTATATAACGGCTATTAAAGGGGACAGTATAGCGGAAAAAAAGCAAACAGCTCTTAATCTGCTAAAATCAACTTTGCAACGTGATTTTGAGTTAAGATATACCACAACAGGTTGTCAGCGTGACGACATAAAGTTTAGCGTAAACGGCGTGGACGTGAGAGAGTTTGGCAGTCAAGGACAGCAGCGCACCAGCAGTTTAGCGCTAAAACTCGCCGAACTGTCTGTCTTTAAGCAAACAACAGGCGACTATCCCGTTTTGATGTTGGACGACGTTTTGAGCGAATTAGACTTAACACGGCAAAAACAACTGCTGACTTTTGACGAAGATATGCAAATTATTTTGACTGCTACGCACCTCGAACAAGCTTTAGAAAAAAATTTGCAGTATAAAAAATTTACAATAACAGAAGGCAAAGTGATTTAAAATAATAATCAATAGTTAGCAATGTAAAAACTGTTATTGACAAAGACAAAATAGGGTAATATAATTAGCAAAGGAAGGTATTTTTATGACGTTAGAACAACTTAAAAAAATAAAAATAGAATATATGAAAGCACGCGACACTCAAGCGGTTATCGCTCTTAATACAGCTATCAGCCGACTGATGCTACTGCAAATAGAAAAAAGAGCAACAGGAGAGGAATTAACAGAAAGCGATGTATTGAGCGTGTTAAAAAAGACGGAAAAGGATTTAACGGAGGAATGCGAAGCGTTTGCAGTCGCAAAAAGGGAAGAGACGGTTAAAGAAATCAAAAAGCAAATTGAAGTAATAAAACAATTTTTGCCAAAAACTATGTCTGAACAAGAAATTAAAAATATTATTTTGCAGTTACCCGATAAAAGCGTGCCGGCCGTGATGAAAAAATTTAAAACAGAATACAATGGACTTGTCGATATGAAAACCGTTTCAGATGTACTAAAAAGTTTGTAAAAAAACAGCGAATTAATTAATTCGCTGTTTTTTTACTCAATATGCATGCATACTTGCTCTTTTCCTTATTAATACGGGTTGCCACCAGCAAATAAACTAAATTATTTACCAGTTGGCAGTCATACATAGGCGACAACCTTAGACCCTATTAGCTTAAACGACCCTGCTTTTCAACAAGTGTACTACTTCTATTAAATTTGACATTAATATATCAAAACAATCAGCTATTCTTTTTTTGGGATTTTTTTTCTTTTAATTGTTTTTGTTTTCGTCTTCTTCAGAATTTTCCTCTTGAGAATTTGCTAAATTATCAAAATTCTTCTCTTCCACTTTATGTTTGTTGTCCTCTAATGATTCATCGTAATTATTTTGTTGAATGCCCTCTTCTATTGATTCCTCACTTTCAATCTCTTGACTGTCAATGTCTGTTAATTCCTCATTGTCAACTTCTCGATTGTTGCTGTCCGTATTCTCTTCCTCTTCTTCTGTTTTAATATCCTCGTGGGTACTTTCTTTTTCTGCAGAGTCCTCTGGTGGACGTGATACATTATCTAATTCCTGCGGAGTCAAATTTTCCTCAATTACTGTTTGGTCAGAGGGGGTGGCTTCGGCAATTTTACAATCTGCTTTACAATCTTCTTCCTCTTCCTTTGCTTCAATATATGCCTGAGCGCGTTTTATGTCTGGTTTAAAGACAGACCTAATAGAGGTCACACGAATTACTATAGAATTAAAACTAAAAGCCAATTCCCTCTTAAAGGTGTCCTCTAAAAGAAATTTTAGTTTTTGCGTCTGTTTGTGAACGTTTCCGTCAAAAACTCTTAGTTTTATGCCTAATTTAAAACCTGGCTTGTCATCTTCGGTTATCCTTGTCTGCTGAAGTTTCATCCCGCCAACGGACGCCACGCAAATTTTTATGAGACGGCGCACTACTCTGTTGGTTGTACTTACAGCGCTAAAGTTATCCGATGTCAACACCATTGTTTTTAAGTTGACTCTGTTGCCAAATAGCGAAAAGATAAGATAAAAAGATAGCAAAAGATAAACAATACCTAACACCAACAAAAGGGTAAAGCCTATACGGTCATAGGTAAACACTCCGCCTAATGCTTCCATATTGTTAATTATTGTAAATGCAATAATGCCAATTACTATCGCAAATATTATACCTATTGCTATTATTATAATAGCGGCGATTTTTTGAAAGACACTTTTCATTATTATTCTCCGTTTCTTAGTTTTGCCTTATCAAAAGATATTATGCTTTAGTTTAACCGACAATAATATTTACTAACCTATGGGGAACAACTATTATTTTTTTAATTTGCTTTTCGCCAATAAGTTCTTTTGTTTTTTTATCCTCACGCACCAGTTTTTCTATCTCTGTTGCGGTGAGATTAGCGTCTATTTCTATTTTATCTCTTATTTTGCTGTTTATTTGCAAGGCAAGTTCTACCAGCGGCTTTTTTAATGCATTTTCGTCAAAGGTAGGGAAAGTTGCGTTAAACACGCTGTACTTTAAACCTAACTGCTCCCACAATTCCTCTGCAATATGAGGGATAAGCGGCGCCGCAACTAAAATAAGGTCTTTTATTGTGTTGGTATATAATTGCTCGTTAATTTCCACGCTGTCCGAAGTATATTTGTTTAATGCGTTTACCAATTCCATTATGCGCGCTACAGCGGTGTTAAAAGAAAAGTTTTTATAATCGCAGTCCACGCTTTTTATAGTGTTGTTGCGAACATAAT
>CALLXO010000040.1 GCA_937875645.1 uncultured Clostridia bacterium | reverse complement strand
GCAAAACAAATAGTGAAATATCGGTATTAAACGGTACGCAAAGGATAGGCGCATACGCTGGTGCAGGAAACAATAATATCAAAACACTAAAATTACCGCTTACTCTAAAAACTATAGGCGAAAGTGCATTTGACAAATGCGAAAATCTGTCAGTTGTGGTATTCCAATCTTGGCGCATGCCCGAATTGGAAGGTGCGTTTAACGCCTACGAAGAGCGTCTAAATGGGATAACTGATATCGAAAAACCAAACGACAACATAATAAATTACCTGACGTTTAGACATAGGTCAGTTATGTACTACTACTTCAACTTCCCATGGTACCCAACTGACGCAAACGCAGCTCCAAATATTGTAGCTGTATGCCCCACAAACGGCGTCTCTTACGACAATTGGATGGTATCAGTTATGTTTGACTCTATTGTTGAAGGTGTTGCTACAATGACAGAACAATCGGTAGCAGTAGCAGCCCTGCTTAACAGTTTGCCCGACGCCATGAGAGTACAGCTTTCTGACGAAGCGGCTATTGTAGCGGCGCGTATTGCTTACGACAGCATACCCGATGCGACACAAAGATTCTTGCTGTCGCAAGGTTATAGCAGATTAGCTTCAGCGGAAATGCGCTTGGCACAACTAAAAGACAGAGACGATGATAATGAAAAACCGACTGAAGATTATGAAGTTCTTTACAACGAAGCTCTTGAAACAATTAAGGGTCTTACAATAGCGGTATGGGCTATAGGCGCTGCTGCAGCGGTAATTGCTATCGGCTTTGTACTTTACGTATTCGTATTCTCAAAAATGAAAGGCAAAAAAGACTAGTCAAAAAGAAGAACTAAATAAGGAATAATTATTATTCTTAAACACATACCAAAATAGTACTAAATTTCAATTAATCCGCGGCGAAAAACCGCCGCGGATAAAGGGAAAAAAATGAAGACAAAAAAGATTTTGTTATTAATATGTCTGATAGCTGCAACAATTACAATACTTTGCGGATGTGAGGGCAACATTTTAAAAGACGACTCACAATTACGCAAAGAAGGCGAAAATATTGTAGTTAGTTATGATTGCGGCAGGTACAATAATACAGCTTTTGATGTGGATAAAGATGTAGAACCAATATTGTACGGCAAGGTATCTAAAGATGACGAGCATAAATTTCAAGTAGGTAGGATGGCAAACTACCAAATTCGTAGTGTTTACTGCACGGAAGATTCGAAAGCGCCGCAACCAGGACAACAAGACGTTACTCTTTCTCTTCCTGCTATAGACCGCCGTGTTTTTGACGGTTGGTATGTAGCCAGCGTAATTAAATGGAAAACTGGCGACGAACAAGATGGATTTTTGCGCAACAAGTGGGGGCAAAAGGTGTATGACTATTGCATTCCGCAAGAAGATGACATTAAGTGGGATTTTACTACTATGAGTGTTGGTGATTACGAAACTCATCCTTTTGCGCAAGTTTATACGCTTAAAGATTATGAAAATATCGATATACACAACGTTACTGCCGATGATTTAGTTGCCGAAACAGACGATACCTTAGGCTACAATGCTGAAAACGGCTTTAATATTTATTTATATGCTAAATGGAAGCCAGTAGGTTATTTTGTAGTTATGTGGCATTCTCCTCTTACTCAACAATGGGAGGTAATTGAGCGTTACAACACAACCACTTATACGGTAAATTTGAGGCATTTAGTAAAAAACGATTACACTTACTATAATGTATATCAAGATGCGGAATATCAAATTTTATGGGACGAAAAAGTTACTTTTGATAGCTTTGAAGTGGAGGAAAATCGTCCGTATGTTAAAGTATATGCCAAGTATTTAGTAGGTAATTGGAGCGTTGTAAGGACAGCGTCCGAGTTGAATACTGCCGTATTTAATAACCGCAACGTATTTCTTGACAAAGATATCGAATACAGCGGAGAAACAGCAAATGATAAATGGCGGTATTCCTATTATTATGACGCGGAGTTTAACGGAAACAATCACACAATTACCTTTTATAACGAATGTACACCAGCACTAAGTTACAAAAGTTTAGGCGGTCCTGCTGAAACATATTTATTTGGTTTGTTTGGAGAATTTAAAGGAAAAATGTATAATGTCACCTTTGCTAATGTAGAAATACTTGTTCCGTTAGCTTTAAGTGAAACCATCTATACAGGGGTGTTAATTGGCAGCGTTGAAGAAGGCGCAGAGTTGACTAATATCGGTGTCAGCGGAAAAGTCTCTTATGTAGAAAGCGACAAATGGAACACATACACAGTTTACTCGGGTGTTGGCGCAAATGGATGGTACGGCGCAAAGAAAGGTGACACCGAATATGACGTTACATTTACACAAATCGATTAGCGATTTTGTTTAAATAATTATAATGGAGGTTAAAAAATGAAAGTCAAAAATATGTCAAGGATGATTTCTATAGCTTTAGCAGTAATCATGCTTGCAACATTATTAGTCGGATGCAAAAAGCCACCTAACAATGAAACCACACCGTTTATTATATCTATACAAGATTTGGACGGCGTGTTCAATCCGTATTATTCGACGTCTGCAACCGACAGCAGCGTAGTAGGCATGACGCAGATATCTATGTTTGATGCCGACAGTGTAGGTTCTCCCATTTACGGTGGAGACAGAGCTTGTTTAGCTTTGGATTTTAAACAGTATTTTCCTGAGGATAAATCATACACGGATTATACTTATGTTCTTAAACCAAACGCTAAATTTAGTGACGGCACAAGCATAACAATTAAAGACGTATTGTTCTCTTTGTATGTGTTTTTGGACCCTGTTTATACGGGTAGTGCAACAACATATTCTACAAAGATATTAGGCTTAAACGAATATCGCACACAAACTCACGAATCAGAGTTTACCGGAGGTAATGATTCTCAGTATTTAAGCTTAGCAGATGAGAGAATTGAAGAACTGGTAGACGCTGTCTATGATATATTGTCTGAACATTTCCCAGACACACAACCACAAGACAAAATATCTTTTACGGAAGACACTCACGGTATAAGACAATATGATCTTGATAGTGATGTATGGGATTATTTAAAGGAAGATGAGTCTGAAGAAGGTGTACGAATAGCAAAAGATTATAAATATTCAGCTATAACTTTTTATGAGGAATTGGAAACAGACTATCGTTCAGCCGCATCAATAGATTATGCTGAAGCAAAAATTACCAATATCGTAAATGCTGAGCAATATTTCTTATTAAACGCTGGTTTAATAGCTACAGATAAAAACAATAATGCTAAAGCTGATGACTACAATTTAATATGGGCTAAGAGTCCCAATGTTACCAGAGATGACGTTATCAAAATGGTTTATGAATCAAAAATGCCTGGCTTCTATACTCAAGAAAAAAGGGCCAATAGCTTTTTCCAAATAATGAACTATTGGGTAACTCATGATACAGTATTGACGGAATGGGCAGCAGAAGCAAAAAGTGCAGCTCTTGCAGGTGCCGGCGAAATTGATCATATATACGGCATAACTTGGAATGGTATTTTCAACGATACGGCACTGGATAATGTTTCAGGTCAACCCGTAATCACGCCCGATTGCTTTAATAAAGACAGCAATAGTATAATAATTGATGAAAATGAATATGAATTGGCGAAATATGACGAAGAGGGGCAAAGAATAAGCGGCTTTGAAGTATTAAATATCAGAATTAACAAGGTAGACCCTAAAGCAATATGGAGCTTTGCTGTTTCCTTAACACCCATGAGCCATTATTCCAATGTAGCGCAAGTTAACCTTTGGGATGGAAGGACTCATTTTGGCGTACAATATGCCGATGTTAACTTCTATAACAACAACGTAAAATCGCAATTAGTACCAAAGGGAGCAGGTGCGTATAAGGCTTCTGCCAAATCAGGCAGCGTCGCATACAAAACATTCTTTGTGGACAACATGGTTCATTACGAGCGCAACGATCACTTTTATACAATTTTCTGTGATCAGCAAGGCAAAGTAGGACCAAAAGAAAATAATGCAAAAATAAAGTATGTCCGTTACAGAGTTACCAATCCTCAACAGCTTATGGATACATTACTAACGGAAGCGGTAGATTACGGTGATCCTAGTGCGACAAGCTCTAACTTAGCTATCGTAGACTCAAAAAAGAAATTATTAGCTAGATCGGATGCGGCTAACTTAGGTTACGGTTATATAGGAATTAATGCCGGTAAACCAGGGCTGGAAAATGTTTATGTACGCCGTGCAATAATGTATTCTATGAATACAAGCTTAGTGTTAGACTACTACCCCAACAATATGGCAGAGCTAATTACCAGACCTATGTCTAAAGCAAGTTGGGCATATCCCACCTCTGCAACTAGCCAATTTTATCCCTATGACGGTGCAAACGCAGGCTATCCCGATATTAAAGACAATCTGCGATCAGCTGTAAACAGTAACAGCGATTATTCGATAGCAAGCAACGGAGATTTCATGTATAAGGGAAGTAAATTAAAACTTACCTTTACTATAGCTGGACAATCTGATGACCACCCTGCTTACCTTACGATGAAAAACGGAGCAGAGATATTAGTTGAATGCGGTCTTGATGTAGAAGTTAAGCCCGACTCTCAAACTCTTAAAAAGCTTTCAACAGGCAATCTACAAGTATGGGCAGCAGCATGGCAAGCAGGTATTGACCCTGATATGTTCCAAGTATATCACAAGGATAGTACTGCTACATCCACATACAACTGGGGATATCGCGAGATATTGAGAGACTCTACCGGTAAATATGATTATGAGAAAGATTTAATTAATCAATTAAGCATAGATATCGACGATGCAAGAAAAGTACTTTCTCAAAATGAAAGAAAACCTCTTTACGCTAGTGCATTAGATAAAGTTATGGAATTGGCAGTAGAACTGCCGACATATCAGCGTAGGAACTTGTTTGTATATAATATCAAAAAGCTGGATGTAAATACGCTGGAAAAAAATGTTACACCATATCAAGGTCCATTAGCTTATATTTGGAAAGTAAGCTATAAAACTTAATAGACGACACTGACTTACTAAAATTTTGAATAAGCGGAAGGAAGTATTTTCTTCCTTCCTCTTATCCAAGGAGAAAATATGTGGAAATATATAGCAAAAAGATTATTGCTTAGCGTATTCATTCTATTGGGTGTTTCTGTAATAATTTACACCCTTGTTAGACTGATGCCTACAAACTACATAGACACGAAGTTTGATGCGCAGTTAAAGCAGGGTACAGTAAAACCGGCAGACGTAACCAGAGTTAAAGAGTTATATGGATTGTTTATCCCTGATGGGAGAATAAATCTTCGTTTCGATAAGGAAGCTAAGGATGTCTTTGGAAAGTCTAAATTTACACAAGGTTTAGACTATGAAAATTGGTATGATAGACAACAACGTTTAGCTAAAAATGATGTAGATAGCAGTTGGTTTGAGGGTGAATATAAAAATGATATGATCTCTCTAAAACTTACCAAAGGCTCTAAATATCAAGTTTTAGAGTATTTTATGGTGTATCGAAACGCCAAACAATTTGAAATTTACGCTGACGAAGGCGGCGCTTATTTTATTACTGAAGATGCAGGCAGTAAGTTGTTTAAGGTTTATCTGACGGAACTTGGCGATCATGAATTGCTGTTACAAGATGGCTATGTATACTATTTAGACGGCGGACAAGTAAAAATCGGAGAGGAAATAACAGATTACGGTATAAATGTACCTGCAAAACGAAATGAAATTTCAGGTTACGATGCAACATTTTTATATGCAATGACCGAATTACCTAATATATTGTCGTATGGTAGTTATGTTTATAGTGATCAAAATGGAGTTTTGGTTTTAATAGATGACGACGGAGTACAATTTGCAACAACAAAATTGACGTACGGCGCATTAAATGGCTTAGAAAAGCTTGGTTGCATTATTCAAGGATATTTTACTTGGTTAGGTAATTTCATTCAAGGTGACTTAGGCGAGTCTTTCTTGTACAGTCAACCAGTTGCCGACGTTATTCAAAAAGATATGTGGATATCTTTCTCCATATCTATTGTTGCATTGATACTGCAATTTGTCATTGCAATACCTTTAGGGATAATATCTGCCACACATCAATACAGCGCTATGGACTATACCGTAACGGTGCTTGCTATGATGGGTATTGCGTTACCTTCCTTCTTCTTAGGCAAGCTACTAATTGCAGTTTTTGCTAAAGGTTTAGGTTGGTTCCCTGTAGACGGGTGGTCTACGCCGATATTGCCAGTAGATGCAAGCGGTTGGACAATCTTCTGGGATCACGCTTACCATGCTATTCTACCTATTACGGTGTTAGTAATATTAAGTATAGGCGGACTAATGCGTTATACTCGTACAAACATGCTTGAAGTGCTAAACGCCGATTATATCCGTACTGCACGTGCGAAAGGTCTTTCCGAAAATACGGTAATTTATAAGCATGCTTTTAAAAATACAATGATTCCTTTGGTTACGATACTTGCAGGCACGCTGCCTGGTTTATTTGGCGGGGCTATGATTACCGAACAAGTATTCTCTATCCCCGGCATAGGAAACAAAGCATACAAAGCGTTAAACGCCGGTGACGTACCCTTTATAATGGGATATAATATGTTCTTAGCGGTGTTGGCGGTTATCGGTGTGTTAACGTCGGATTTGATGTACATGGTGGTAGATCCGCGCGTTAAGATTAGCAAATAGGGAGGCATAAAATGAGTGAAAAATACGAAAATATAAATTTTGATAAATTGACTCCCGAAAAGAATCCCGAATGGTTTAATGAAGACGGGAGCCGCAAAGCAATTTGCGAAGTAAAAGAGTCACGCACCGACAATCTAAAAGTTTTGTCTCCTACAACCTTAGTGTTGAAAAGGTTTTTTAGATCAAAGCTTTCAATTGTAGGGTTAGTCATATTAATTACTCTGTTTGCTTTCTCCTTTTTAGGACCGCTATTTAGTCCTTGGAGCGAAACAGAAACAGACAAAACGGAAGGCAAGGGCAGTTATCGCCAACAGGAATTTACTTTTGAGGTAAACGGCGAAAGCTATACCGTTTATGACGTAACATATGATACATTATCACAAAACATATACGGTCCTATTGATTCAAGACACTGGTTAGGCACAGATCACCTTGGTATGGATATATTTACCCGCCTAATGTATGGTGGACAAGTATCTTTGACTTTGGGTTTTGTTGTCGTTACATTACAAACAGCTTTGGGTGTATTGTTAGGAGGATTAGCTGGTTATTTCGGCGGTTGGGTTGACAATCTTATAATGCGTATAGTAGATATATTTATGTGTGTACCCACCCTTCCTATATTATTAATAGCCAGTGCATTAATACAAAGTTGGGACATACCGGGCAGGGCTCAGATATACTACCTGATGGTGATGCTTACCTTTTTAGGATGGTCAGGCATGGCACGTCTTGTGAGAGGACAAATACTATCTTTACGCGAGCAGGAGTACATGGTGGCGGCAGAAGCCAGCGGCTTATCTGTTTCTCGTAAAATTTGGAAGCACCTTGTGCCCAATATTTTGCCACAATTAATAGTATCCATGACCTTAGGTTTAGGCGGTATTATACTTACCGAAGCAACAATGAGCTATTTAGGATTAGGAGTTCCGATGCCTTATGCTGCGTGGGGTTCGATGATCAACAAGGCAAACGACAGCGAAATACTATCCAGATACCCAAATATGTGGATACCTGCGGGTGTTCTCATCGTGTTGGCGGTATTAGCTTTCAACTTTGTTGGCGACGGTCTAAGAGATGCTTTTGACCCGAGGATGAAGAGGTAGTAATATGAAAGAAGACAAAAACAAGAATATCACTAATAGCGATACTCAAACAGAAAATACTGATATTACCCCACAAGTCGCATCTAAAGATAGTAAAAAGAGTCACTATATAAGCAGAGCGGAAGCCCGCAGAATTGCTCAGGAAAATTTTGAGCATGTAAAACGTCTTGAAGCTTACAAAAAACGCAAAAACGTAGACGAGAGCGAATACGTCACTCAAATGAAAGATAACAAAAATGTTGTTGAGTTTGATGATCTTCATACTTATTTCTTTACCGACGGCGGTACAGTTAAAGCAGTGGACGGCGTAAGTTTTAATGTACCTCAGGGTTCTGTTGTGGGCGTAGTAGGCGAATCGGGTTGCGGCAAAAGCGTTACCAGTTTGTCGCTAATGCAGCTTGTGCAAGGCCCTACAGGACAAATAGTTTCGGGAGAGATACGTTTTAAAGGCGAGGATTACCTTAAGGACGAAGAGGGTAAAAAAATTCCCATTTATACTGACGAACTCGATGAACAAGGCAATCCCGTTCAGCTAAAAAACGAATGGGGAGTACCTCAATATAAAAAAGGCACTTATGTGTATAACATAGCAAAAATGCCCATGGACGAAATGCGCCGCATTCGCGGGAGTCAAATAGCCATGATATTCCAAGAGCCCATGACCAGCTCAAACCCGGTATTTACTATTGGCGAGCAGCTTGATGAAGTTACTATGCTTCATATTGAAGGTGCTTCTAAGGAATATGCAAAAGCCCGTAGCATTGACATGCTAAAGCTTGTCGGCATAGCTATGCCGGAAAGTATATATAAACGTTATCCGCACGAACTTTCAGGTGGTATGCGTCAGCGTGTTATGATTGCAATGGCTTTAATTTGCGACCCTGAGCTTATCATCGCCGATGAGCCAACTACTGCTTTAGACGTTACGATACAAGCGCAGATATTGGACTTGTTAAGAGACGTTAAAGATAAAATGAACGGTAGCATAATGCTTATTACGCACGACTTAGGTGTTATTGCCGAAATGGCAGACTTTGTTGTGGTAATGTATGCAGGCAGAATAATCGAGCAGGGCACCGCAACGGAAATTTTTGATAATCCTTGCCATCCTTACACGATAGGTTTACAAAAAAGCAAACCTGCCGTAAACAAAAAGGTTGACAGGCTTTATAGTATACCGGGACAGGTTCCTAACCCCATTGATATGCCAGATTTCTGTTATTTTAAGGAAAGGTGCAATAAGTGCATCAATAAATGCAACGGCGAATATCCGCCTATTGTACGTTTAAGTCCCACACATACTGTTTCCTGCTACCTGTACAACGACATTTTCGAAAAAACGTCTGCAAAGGAGAAGAACAATGGCTAAAAAAATTTTAGAGGTAAAAAACTTAAAAAAATATTTCCCTTTGCAAACTAACTTTTTTGGCAAAACCCAATCTTGGGTAAGAGCAGTAGACGACGTTTCTATTTATATCGAAGAGGGAAAAACCTTGGGTATAGTGGGCGAATCAGGCTGCGGCAAAACGACATTGGGGCGCACAATCTTGCGATTGCACGAACCAACCGACGGAAAAATATTTTTTGAGGGCGAAGACATTACCCACATCTCCAAAAAGGAGTTACGTAAATTACGCCCTCAAATGCAGATAATTTTCCAAGACCCTTTTAGCAGTTTGTCACCCCGTATGCCTGTAGGCGAAATAATCGGCGAAGCAGTTCGTTTTCACAAAATTGTTCCTAAGGAGGAACATAAAGATTACATTTTCGACGTTATCAGAAAATGCGGTCTTCAAACGCATTACTATGAGCGTTACCCGCACGAATTCAGCGGCGGTCAGCGTCAGCGTATTTGTATTGCTCGTGCGCTTGCTCTTAACCCGCGTTTAGTCATCTGTGACGAACCAGTAAGCGCTTTGGACGTATCAATTCAAGCTCAAATAATCAACCTGCTTAAGGATTTGCAAAAGGATTTTGGCTTCTCTTATATGTTTATTTCCCACGACTTATCTGTTGTGGAGCATATAAGCGACAATGTCGGCGTTATGTATTTAGGCAGTGTGGTGGAAAGCGGTCCTAAGGAAAAGATTTTTGCAAACCCAATGCATCCTTATACAAAAGCATTATTCAGCGCTGTCCCTGTGCCTGACCCTAATGTTAAGATGAATCGTATAATATTAAAAGGGGATATCCCTTCACCGGCACATCCGCCTAAAGGCTGCAAATTCCATACTCGCTGTAAGGAATGTATGGATATTTGTAAGGAAATTACGCCTTTCTTCAACGAATACGAGCCGGGTCATTTCTGTGCTTGCCATTTATATGCTCAAAATCATCAAGCAATAAACAATTATATGATACTCAAAGAATATCTTAAAGGGTATTTTGCCACGCCGGAAAAAATTGAACAAATTAAGGCGCTGTCTGACAGAAAACTTGTTTCTTACGACAGTTTGGCGGTTAAATTGTTTATTATTGGCGATAATGTCGAAATGTATATTAAGGGCAAAGGCAAAGATATTATCGACTTTAACAAAAAGTATTCACCTGCCGAAGACGCAGAAGAGGGCAACGAAGAGATTGCAAATATCCGTGCAGAGATAGTTGGGGAGCGTAAGCTTTCCCGCGTGCCTATTAAGTTTACAATAGACGACGAAAATAAACTGCATGCCGCAAAGGAATTAATTGATTTGTTGATGAATGCCAACGGTTTCAGCAAATCGGCAAATGGTGAGGTGACTTGCACCTTCACCTCCTCCGATGATAACGAACGCCGCAGCGGCAGCGTAATGTCTATAAAGCCATTGATAGTTGATTTCGAATTAAAGGCACGAAAGGAAGCAAAAGAAGCAGCAGAAGCATTAAAAAACAAAAAAGATTAATAAACAAACATAAAATAATCTTTAACATCTAAAAAACTTAATCTACAACTTCAAACGTCGCTTGTTTTAGCGGCGTTTTTGTGCAAAGCAAAAACCCCTCCTAAGATTATTTTAGGAGGGGCAGTAGTTTTGAGATTTAAGCTTAAAATCCAATTTTTTATTGTGTAAAAATGGTATTTTAACTTTTTTTCGATTTTGTTATGCTAAAAACGGGGTATTAGCTTAATTATATGATTTTTTTGTGCAGTAAAAATGTTATTACTTTTATTGCATTAAAATCAAATTATTTTGATAAGGGTTTCATGGTGGGGAAGAGTAATACGTCACGTATAGAATAACTATTGGTAAACAGCATAACCATACGGTCAATGCCTATACCTAATCCGCCTGTTGGTGGCAAGCCATATTCCAGCGCGGTGACATAATCTTCGTCCATCATCTGCGCTTCGTCGTCTCCGCCCTCCCGTTGTTTCGCCTGCTCGGAAAATCGATTGTACTGATCAATGGGGTCATTTAGCTCACTAAAAGCGTTGCCTATTTCCCTTGCGTAAATAAAAAACTCAAAACGCTCTGTTAAGCGGCTGTCCGTCGGTTTCTTTTTTGCCAAAGGACTAACTTCGACAGGGTAGTCGTAAACAATTGTTGGTTGAATAAGCTTTTCCTCTACCTTTTGGTCAAACACCTCATAAAGTGCGTATCCCCAACTTAATTTGTTTTTGTTTAGTTCCACCCCTACGCTTTTGGCTGCCTCTACTGCCGCAGTATCCTCTTTGATAACGTCAAAATCGATACCCACGTGCTCCTTAACGGCTTGAATCATAGAAATACGTGTCCAATTATTTAAATCTATTACCGTTTCGTTATAGGGCAGTTTGCGAGTGCCTAATACCTTATCGGCGCAATAAATAAACATATCCTGAGCTATTTCCATCATACGAGAAAGATCAGTATACGCTTCGTACAGCTCAATTGTAGTAAATTCCGGATTATGGCGAATACTCATACCTTCGTTGCGGAACATTCTGCCTATTTCGTAAACCTTTTCAAAGCCGCCTACCACAAGGCGTTTTAAGTAAAGTTCCGTTGCAATACGTAAGTACATGTCCATATTTAAACTGTTGTGATGAGTAACAAAAGGACGTGCCGACGCACCACCTGCAATAGTGTTTAGTACGGGTGTTTCTACTTCGAGATAACCTTGAAATTCTAAATATTCCCTTATTGCGCTAATAATTTTACTGCGGATTATAAAGGTCTTTTTTACATCGGGATTGGCAATTAAATCAATATAGCGTTGACGATAGCGTGTATCTGTATCTTTTAAACCGTGAAATTTTTCCGGCAGAGGACGCAAAGACTTGGACAAAAGGGTTACACTTTCCGCTCGAACGGAAGTTTCGCCTGTATGTGTTACAAAAACAGTGCCTTTAACACCCACTATATCGCCTATGTCCATATCTTTAAACTGAGCATAAGCTTCTTCACCTACTACGTCTTTTTTTACGTAAACTTGCAACTTCCCTTCGCCGTCTAAAATATGGCAAAAACTTGCTTTGCCCATAATTCGGCGGGACATTATCCTGCCGCCTACGCTAACCTGCTTGTCCATTAAATCTTGCACTTTTTCCAAAATCTGATTGGAAGTATGAGTACGGTCAAAACGAGTAATCTCAAAGGGATTTTTGCCGTTTTTGACTAATGCGCTCAGCTTATCGCGGCGGACACGCATAACCTCATTTATGTCAATTTCTGGTTCCGTTATATTAATGTTTGTATCCGTATTTATATTAGAATTATTAGAATTTTCCTGCATTTTTTTACCTTTACTTAACTAAGTCTATAATTTTATATTTTACAGTTTTACCCTGCGGAAGCGTCACAATAAAGCTGTCTTCCTTTTTTTTGCCTAAAACTCCTCTGCCTATAGGCGATTCGTTACTTATCCTTGTAGGGGTAGAAAAGGGATCTGCTTCCGTTGTGCCTACAATTTTGTAAACCTTTCGTTTGCCGTCAGAAGTTTCTAAAGTGACGGTACTGCCCAGCTTAACTTCGTTGCGGCGGTTTACGATGTCTTCGTTGATAATTTTAGCGTTTTTGATTTTAGATTCAATCTCAAGAATTTCGCCCTCTACCTGCGCCTGCTCGGCTTTTGCGGCATCGTATTCGGCATTTTCGGACAAATCTCCAAAATCACGCGCTATCTTAATTTTTTCGCTGATTTCAGCACGGCGGATTGTTCTTAAGTATTTTAGCTTTTCCTCCAGCTCTACTTTTCCATCCGCAGTCAGATAGACTTCTGCCATATTATATTAGCCCCCTTAATAATAATTAAAATCACTCAGAGAAAGGGCTGAGTGAGTTATAATTTAGTGTATTTTAGCACTTTTAACAATTTTCGTCAAGTATTTATAATGTCTGACACGATACCTAAAACTGTTTAAAAATTTGTGTGCATTTACAATAAGCTTAATAGCTTATTTGTTATCTTTTCGTTGTTTAGTACGTTTACGTTTGCCACCGCCGCTAAAAAGGCGGATTATGCGATACAACAAAGGCTTAGTCAACTTAACTGCGTTAAAAGGACATAGCTCCTGACAGCAATAACATCTTATGCACAGTTTTGTGTCTATATACGCTTTTTTAGAAGTCTTTTCGCCCTGCATGATTATTGCCTTTTGGGGACAATGTTCATAACATTTTGCGCAACCTTTACAAGTTTTTTTGTTTATCAATGGACGTTGAGTCACCCATTCCTTTTTAAGAAAACGTTTTAAAAATCCCGTGTGGGTAAAGTTTGTATTTATTATTGTGACCGTTTTAAAATCCTTTATGTAATGATTTTTTAAGCTGTTAAAATCGAAGTCTGTTTCAGAAAAGTCTTTACTTAACAAGCCTCTTTCGTTAGCTTTTATAAAGAGTGGCATATCCCATGGGTCGGCAAACAAGCTAACTCCCACGGCATCTACTAAATAGGGATTTTTGCCTGCGATAATCTTGCCTATCAGCCTCGGCTGCCCATTGGTGGGTCCGTTGCCTTCCATACCAACAACAGCGTCTAACAAATGCAAAACTATCTTAGGCGCTGCATATTGCTCTATATCAATTAAACAATGGGTAAATTGCTCAATTTCGGGGTAAAGGCTGTGAGTTTGCGCTTTAACTAAACCAGGGATAAGTCCGTATAGGTTTTTAACAGTACCGGTAAAACCGGTAAAAGCATGCGTTTTAAGCTTGCCTATATTTATAACTACATCAGCACAAGTAAAAGCATCGATAATTTCGAGGTATTTTACTACTTTGCCCTTAATGCTTTGAAGGGTACTTTCAAAATTTTGATTGAGCGTTGCCCCTGATGACAAACAAGCTGCAGTCATTCCGCAAGTTTTGTAGATACTGTTCATAGAAGAGTGAGTATACGCTGCGCCGCTGCTGTCGCCTACCGTCACTGTGCAATTGCATTGATTAATCAATAATTTTGCTACGGATGCTACAATAGTCGGATGAGTTGTTCCGCATTTTTCAGGCACCATCTCACGCACTAAATTAACTTTAATAAAGACATTTTTGTTGCAACCAACAACTTTTTCTGCGCCGCCTAAACCGTCAAATACTTCTTCAATAGCGGCATCTATTTTGCTTTGCTCATATTCTGTTGCCGATACAAGTACTACTTTATTCATACTAGCTATTTTACCAATAAAGCTTATAAAAAGCAATAATATAACACCGTTCAACATTAATATTGTATCCTTTAAGGTTTTTTGCCAGTTTGATTAACAATAATAACGAAACACACTTAATCAGCAGTAATAGGTATCTGCGGTATAATATCTGGCTCTTTGGGACGTTTGTTTATGCCTACAACTTCTACCCTGTCTATAGGGCGGTACTCATTGGTGCGGTAAAGACGAGAGAAAGCAAGAGTACCATTTTTATAATAATCAAGATAACCTTCGCTTTTTAGCCCTTCAGAACCATGTTGCAGCACATATTTTTGGTCACTGTAAAATACCTTATTTGAGTATTTGCCTTCGTTGTCCTGTATTGTATGCGTCTTATAGGGAGTCCTCTCTTTTATTACGCTGCGGCGCACAATTTTATATTCGTTGGCTACTCCGTAAATTTCTACCTTTGCTCTTCCGTTTATGCAGCCTGCCGCAAAAAACAACGAGCTTTCGGTATTATTAACAAAAGCCAAATCGCTTGACCCGCTGTTTACCATAGCATCAAAACTCGGTTCGATATAACTGCTTTTGGAGGAATGCTGACATAATTTTGTTATTTTTATATCTGCTAAAACAAGCGCATTAAAAAGCGTTGTGCTGGATTGGCAAACTCCGCCGCCTACTCCTTCGATATACTTGCCGTTAGACAATATCTTTGCTGTTTTAAAACCTCTTTGGGCGGTACGGTATCCCACAGTTTGGTTAAAGCTGATTTCTGTATTAGGCGGGACAATTAATCCATTAAAAGAGCCAAAGCAATATTGGACTGTCTGTTAAAAGTACTGTTAGAACAGTATGTTTCAAAAACGGATTTTAATACGGTGGTGTTTTTGGCTTGTTCCAGCGTAAATTTAGGTTGAAGTTTGCATACGGGGACAAATACAGAAAGAGTAAAACAGCCTTTATTTAGCTCGCTCAACATCATTTTAGAAAGCGTTTCAACATCTGTCTGACGTCCTATACTGTCGGCACGGTAGGTAAATCTCGGTTGAGAATTAGGATGAAAAGCAATTTTTGCATCAGTAGGAGGAGTATCAATCTTATTTTGTATTTGATAAATATAGTTTTCTAACCCAGGCAGAAGATAACACAGCGACAAAAAATAGGGGATGTCCTTTTCCTTTTGTGCCTCTATCCATTCCGCTTTTATTTTTGCGCCGCAATATATCTGTCGTTTTTGAATTTCCTCTTTTGACAGAGCGGAAATATTATCGCTTAATAGGTAGTGTATTCTTTTATTATCAAAAATGAACTCAATACTGACGTCCCACGGTTTAGACGAGGTTAAAGCTACGGTATCGTTACAAATTAAATAAAAAATGCCCGTAAATAATACGAGCGCAGTAATAAACAGTAATTTTTTCATTTTATTTTTCCGCAAGGCTATTAAGTAATTGCATAGTCTCGTTGTTAGGGGTATAAAATGCGCCTAAACCTATGCCGTAACTTTCGCTATGAAAATCGCTGCCGCCAAACACATATAAATTGTATTTATTAGCAAGAAAGTTAAAGAAATCACGCTCTGGTTTAGTATGGGAAAAATACTCCGCTTCTATTCCCTTTAAACCCATATCAATGAGTTTTTTTACAATTTTTTCGCTTTCAAAACTACTTAAGGATAGTTTTGCAGGGTGCGCCAAAACAGGGATAGCGTTGTGTGTAAGTGCTAAATTTATAGCTTCTTCTGCCGTTAAGCGTTGGCTGTTTACATACGCTAAACCGCCTACAGACAAATAAGTTTCAAAAGCGTGAGGGACAGAAGAGGTTATACCCATGTTTACCATGTTTTGGGCGATGTGACTGCGTCCGATAACCTTGCTTTTATGCTTTTGTTTTAATTGTTTGTAGTCGATAATGATATTTAACGCTTTTAACTTTTCTATAATTTTTAGGTTGCGCATTTCTCTTAACTGTTGAACGTCCTTTAACTTATTATTTAAAGAAGGGTTAGTGTAATCAAAGCCATATGCTAAAATATGCGTTTCTGTTGCCCCTTCAAAAGCAGACAACTCTACTCCTGGAAGCGTTTTTATATTATAAATTTTGCCCTGTTCTTTAAAAGTGGCAATGCCGTTGATGCTGTCGTGATCGGTAAGAGAGATTATTTCTAATCCATATTGGGCGCATTTTTTTACAATTTCTTCTGGCGAATATTCACCGTCAGAACAATTGCTGTGTAAGTGCAAATCAACTTTCATAAATTAATTATAACACTAAACAGAAAATTAAGACAAATTATGGCTAATGTTTTGTATTGATAAACTTTTATCTTAAATATATTTTGAAAATTATACTTTTTGTGTTAAAATAGCTAAGAATATAAAGACTAATATTAAAATTAATGAAAAGGAGAAAATATATGCAATATTCGCATGAAGTTGAACAAATGTGTTGCGTAAAAAAGGGCTGCGATCATGGACCTTCCCCCATACCCGAAGAAGGCAATTGGGTTTACGCAAAGGAAATTAAGGACATCAGCGGTTTTACGCACGGTGTGGGAGGTTGTGCTCCCCAACAGGGAGCATGCAAACTGACGCTTAATATCAAGGAAGGTATTATTAGGGAAGCGTTGGTCGAAACTATAGGTTGCAGCGGAATGACACATTCGGCTGCTATGGCGGCGGAAATTTTACCTGGCAAAACACTTTTAGAAGCACTTAATACCGATTTAGTATGCGATGCGATAAATGTCGCTATGAGGGAGTTATTTAAGCAAATAGTATACGGTCGAAGCCAGTCGGCTTTTTCCGAAGCGGGTTTGCCTATTGGCGGCGGCTTGGAGGATTTAGGCAAAGGATTACGCAGTCAAATAGGCACTATGTACAGTACTGACACTAAAGGTGTGCGTTATCTTGAGATGGCGGAAGGATATGTAACGAGAATGGCGCTTAAAGAAGGCGAAGTTATTGGCTACGAATATGTTAATTTAAGCAGGCTGATGCAATACATTACCGAGGGAATGGATGGCAAAGAGGCGTTGAATAAAGCAACAAACCATTACGGACGGTTTACAGAAGCGGACGAATATATTGTTCCGCGTAAAAGTTAAGGAGTATGTATGACGATTAGATTTGAAGGATACGAGCGGAGAATAAATAAAATTAACGCCGAAATAGCGCAGTATGGGATGCAGAGCTTAGAAGAAGCGAAACAAATTTGCTTAAATAAAGGCATTGATGTGGAAAAAAAGGTGAGAGAAATTCAGCCTATTGCTTTTGACAATGCCGTTTGGGGGTATACCTTAGGTACTGCCATTGCTCTAAAAAAAGGCGCACGCAACGCAAGCGAAGCGGCAAAGTATATAGGTATGGGTTTACAGGCTTTTTGCGTACCGGGCAGTGTGGCAGAGCAAAGAGAGGTAGGCATAGGGCACGGCAATTTGGCGGCAATGTTGCTAGATGACAACACACAATGCTTTGCGTTTTTGGCTGGTCACGAAAGTTTTGCGGCAGCGGAAGGCGCTATCGGCATAGCAAAGGCAGCAAATAGAGTGCGTAAAAAACCGTTGCGTGTTATTTTAAATGGGTTAGGAAAAGACGCTGCATATATAATCAGCCGAATAAACGGTTTTACTTACGTAAAAACCTATTATGATTTTGGTAGTGGCGAGTTGAAAATTTTAGAGGAAAAACCCTTTGGCAGCGGCGAGCGTTCAAATATACGCTGTTACGGCGCAAATGACGTCAACGAAGGCATGGCTATTATGATACGCGAAGGTGTTGACGCAAGCATAACGGGCAACAGCACCAATCCCACAAGGTTTCAGCACCCTGTAGCAGGGACGTATAAAAAATGGTGCATAGAACACGGCAAAAAATATTTTAGCGTAGCCAGCGGCGGCGGCACAGGACGCACGCTCCACCCTGACAATATGGGAGCAGGACCGGCAAGTTACGGCTTGACCGACACTATGGGACGCATGCACGGCGATGCTCAATTTGCCGGCAGCAGCAGCGTACCCGCTCACGTGGATATGATGGGTTTTGTGGGTATGGGCAACAATCCTATGGTGGGCGCAACAGTCGCCTGCGCCGTAGCAGTCGATTTAACGTTAAATAAGTAAACCAAAATTACAAAATTTAAAGTATAATCAAGGGCGCCGATATTGGCGCCCTTAAATTTAGGAGGTAAACAATAACAATAGATTTCAGTTGTATTCTTCCTCTACTGGTTTTTCGCACAGCCAATCTACTTTGAATACATATTCGCCCGTAGGCACTTCCTCGCCGGTAAAGAAATTTTGATTTTGGAAAGCACAGCAAAAATAATAGGTAACGCCGGCATCCATTGCCCATCCGCAGTATTCTTTACCTATATCATAAAAGTATGATAGCCATAGAATTTGCATATTACCCTCTGTATCAAAATAGAAACAATACCATTCATAGGTACACATGTCAATATTCATTTCTAGAAAAAATAAACCATTACGGGAAGGCGTAAATTCAAACCAAATTTCGCCCCATTCGATAATATTAACTGTCAATTCCTCTTCTGTAATATCATATGATGTATTAATTGCTTTACCGTCTTGAGTTTTTGTGCTGCTCCATTTTGCATAAAGATTAACAACATTGTTTCCATCACGTAGCTTCCAGCCGTAAAAGGGAGTTATCGTAATTTCTTCGCCCCAGTAACCATTTGTGCCATCGGAGGTATACCAGCCATTAAAATAATACTTTATTACATCGTCTTGTCTTCTTAAATGTGGCAATTCGAAAATATATCCGCCTTCAATTATGTATTTATCTTCTGTGCCATCATTATAATTGAAATTATAGATCAATTTATTTTGTTCAGGTACAACAATATGGCTTGCATAATCCTCACCTAACTCCGACAATACTTCATACCAATTTAGATAATTACCGTTAGGAATATAGATTTTCGCTTTTATTGGAAAACCTTTAAACGTTACCCATTCGCCGTCAATCTCTACAGTAGCTTCTGCCCAAAAAACATCCTTTCCCATGCGAGGCGGCAAAATACCATTAAATATTATGCTTTCCAAATTATACATGTCGAACATCGCATAATCATCGAGGTATTCAAGATTAGCAGGAAATACGACTGTTTTTATCCCTACGCATTGGTTAAAGGCGTTCTTATGGATTTTCCTAATTGAATCTGGAAAAGTGATTGAAGTGATACCTTTCCAATCGCCGCCTTCCATTGTTGCAAAAATACCATAAAAACTATCCGTGCCTATCTCCGTTATTGCATATTCACCAACATCTGGCCAAACTAGTTCGCCATTAGCATGATTGGATTTATGCGGTATTTGGATAAGTTTGATTTCGTTATTTCCTAATTTTTCAAAAATCCATCCTTCAAATGAAATATATTTTATGTTGTTAATATTTACGTTTATTGATTTACCGTTAAGACTATAAAGTCCAAGTGGCGAATATTCATTAACAGTATCCGGAATTTCGAAAGCTTCCAAATCTTCATTGACTACTATTGCCCAATAGTCTATCCTTTGCAAATTACACCCGTTTGGCCAGCTGATAGACTCTAAACAGTTAACGGTAAAAGCAGGATAAAATTCGTTAAGAAAAATAGGTTTCCAGTTATAATCAAATGAGAGTATTTCCTTTAATGTTGAAGGCAGTATTAATTCTTTTACTCCATGATACGTTAATACAAAATTAAAATCATTATCTAATTCAAATGACATAATAGCTGAATCCATAAAGCCACCTGGTATTATTTCTACTCCTTCTGGTAGGGTTAAGGAATTTAGGTATCCTGCTTTCCAAAAGGCATGAGATGCAAGAGAAGTTACACCATTCGGTATTACATAATTTATTGAATCATCCTTGTTTTCTTGCATAGGAGCATATAGTAAAAACGTATCTCCACCATTTATGCCTGTGCCCTTTTCAATTAATGCACGATCTTCGTGACTGTAGTAATAATCATTTTCTTCTGTAACTATAATTTCACAAAACTTATTATAATATTCAACAAAAAACGCTCCCTTACCGACATGTTCGATATTTCCATCTAAAACAACAGAAGATAATTCGGTATTAGCAAAAGCAAAATCTCCTATATATTTTATTCCGCTGGGTAGAAGAAAATCGTTTCGGGACAATTCATAAGAATTATAAAAGGCGCCGCATATAGGTAAATACTCTTTAGAAAGTTGATTTTTAAGCTGATATTTGGCATCGTTGCCTTCTATACGCTCAACCGTACCATTAAAGATTACAGATTCAAGTCCACCTATATTTGCAAAAGCACCTGCTCCAATTGTTTTTATATTGCCATTGATAATAATTTCTGCTAGCATTACTGTACCCATATTAAACCCATCAAAACAAAGAGCAGGATATATATATTCTATAGATTCTGGAATGATAAGCGTTTGAAGCGATCTGTATTGATTTACATAAACAAGCGTCTTGCCATCGAAGGTACTTAACAGATTGCCATCCATTTTATAATAAGCATTTTCTTTCGCACTTAAATTTATTTCAGCCGTTTCAATAACTCCCTCGCCGTACTTCATGCCATAATAAGTAAAAGCAAAATATTCAATGTAGTTTAAACTCGCGGGTAAATCAACAATCGCAGAGCAATAAAAGAATGCGTTTGCCCAAATCTCTTCCAATCCTTCAGCAAAGATTATTTGGTAAGCATGAAAATCTTTGAAAGCGTAGTTCTGTATCACGCGGTAGGTCTCAGGGATAAACAGCCGATAAATACCGTTGAGAGCGCCGTATGCCGAATACATGCCTTCGTAAAGAATGGTGCTTACAGGTTTGCCGTTAAAATAAGAAGGCATTACATAATCTCCTGTTAGGTTTAAAGCTCTAAAGTCTTGATTTTTATTTACTTTAATGCCATACGTGCCATCGGGAAGTAACATAAAATCGAAAATTTCTTCAGGCAAGCAGTTGCATTTATAAATAGGCTTAACGGTAATGTTTGATTTAATTTCCGTTAAATCACCATCTATTCCATCAAATTCATAAAAAATTTCATATTCGTGGTAAGGTATACCTAACTCATCAGTCAATTCTTCTTCGGTCAAAGAGCTGCCATAATCTACCAGCATTTCGCCGAATATTGTTTCATCAAAATCAAGCAAGGTAACAGTGCGATGCTGAACTGTCCAATGCGCGGTAAGAGTCAGGTCGTTATCTACTGCTTGACCGAAATCAAATAATGTTTCGCCGTTGTACCAAGAAAGGTTATAACCCTCTTTTTGTCCAATACCCGGTTGATAAATCTTTGTGCCTTTGTTGACGTTTATGGATATTTCTTCTATGTCGTCACCAGTAAAGGTGATTGCGCAAGTAGTAACCAAAGGTGTCCAATGAGCGGTTAGTATCAAATTGCTGTTTACTTCTTGAGTAAAATCATATTCTGTTTCCCCATTATACCAAGTAAGCTCATAGTCTATTTTCTGCCCGTACAGAGGTTGATAAGCAGTACTGCCTTTGTTGACAGTAACTGTCATATCTTCTAAGCCCTCTCCGACAAAACTTACGGTAAAAGTAGACGGCTCTGTTTGTATTGGACTCCATTTTGCGTATGCGATTCTGTTTTCTTGTGCTTTTACGTCAAAATCAAAAGGTGTGGTGCAGCTTTCTTCATTGAACCAGCCATCAAATATGTATCCCTCACGTTGTGGCTCAAAAGGTTGATTCAACGTTTCGCCCTTAATAATGCCGATATCAAAATCGTTGGCACCGTCGTAATTAAGGTCAAACGCAACTTCAAATACGACAGATCCG
>CALLXO010000039.1 GCA_937875645.1 uncultured Clostridia bacterium | reverse complement strand
GCAGCGATTGGTATCTCAAACCAACGCGAAACATGTTTAGCTTGGGACAGGGATACTCGCAAACCACTTTATAATGCAATTGTTTGGCAATGCAGACGTACAGCCGATTATTGTGATAAACTTAAAAAGATGGGGAAAGCAACGCTTATTTACAAAAAAACGGGGCTCGTTTTGGACGCTTATTTTTCCGCTACAAAAATAGAGTGGATACTTGACAACGTACCAGGAGCGAGGGAACGAGCGGAAAAAGGAGACCTTATATTTGGTACAGTGGATACTTACCTTATGTGGCATCTTTCACGGGGCAGAATTCACGCTACCGATTATACAAACGCCAGCCGAACTATGCTTTTTAATATTCACACAATGACTTGGGACGACGAATTGCTAAATCTTTTTACGATACCTAAAAGTATGTTGCCGCAGGTGTATCCGAGTAGTTATTATTACGGCGTTGCGGACAAAAACATAATAGGCGCAGACGTACCAATTTGCGGAGTGTGCGGTGATCAGCAGTCGGCGCTTTTTGGGCAACTTTGCGTAAATAAGGGCAGCATAAAAAACACATATGGGACAGGATGTTTTATGCTTATGAACATAGGCGACAAAGCGGTAGAGTCGCAACATGGTTTAATTACAACGCTTGCGGCGACCTTTGATAAAGATAATCCTTCCTATGCGTTGGAGGGCAGCATATTTGTTGGCGGCGCCGTTGTGCAATGGCTCCGTGACGAAATGCGTATGATAAAACGAGCGGCAGAAACAGAAGATTATGCAAACAGGGTAAGAGACACAAACGGCGTTTATATTGTGCCGGCTTTTGTGGGACTGGGTGCACCATATTGGGACAGCAAATGTCGAGGACTAATAACAGGGCTTACCCGCGGCGTAAAAAAGGAGCATTTTATTAGGGCGGCGCTGGAAAGCATAGCATATCAGGTTTATGATATTATGCATGCGATGAAAAACGATTGCTCTGCACGAGTAGAGTCGTTAAGCGTAGATGGCGGCGCTTCCGCAAACAATTTTCTGATGCAGTTTCAGGCGGATATATTAAATATTGATGTGGTGCGTCCAAAAGTTGTGGAAACAACAGCTTTGGGTTCGGCATATTTGGCAGGGCTTAAAACAGGTTATTGGCAAGACGTACAGGACATACGCTTCAACGTAGAGACGGAAAGAGTCTTTACTCCCGATATGAACAGCGACAGACGCCAACAGCTTTTAGAAGGTTGGCACAACAGCGTAAAACTCACCCTAACTAAA